>NZ_JRFU01000041.1 GCF_003122485.1 Eubacterium ramulus | reverse complement strand
AGGCAATGAATCTGTATAATCGTAAAAAAGAAGCATAACAGAATCGTGATCTTATAAAGAAGCATAATAGAACCATGGTTTTTCAATAGAATAAGAGTGCAGGAAATCATGAAACATATCAACAGATAGAAAAGAAAGGAGTAACACTGGCATGGATGCTTTTGTACGTCCGTTGTATGAATTAAACAGCTTTGAAGAACTGGAGCATTTTGCAGAAAAACCGGGAACTGTGATCTCAGTTTCCGGTTGTATGGATGCGCAAAAACCACATATGATGTATGGACTGAACAATGGCAGGGGAACCCGTGTCATTGTTACTTTTAATGAGCAGAAAGCGAGGGAATTGCTGGAGGCATACCGCTACTTTGAACCGAAGGCAGTGTATTTTCCGGCAAAGGATATTTTGTTCTATCAGTCGGATATCCGTGGCAATGCGCTGACACAGGAGCGGATTCTGGCTTACCGGAGACTCTTTGAAGAAGAAAATGCAACGATCATCACGACTTTTGATGCGCTGATGGATCGTCTGGTGCGCCCGGAGGTTTTACGGGGATTTTTGCTCCGATTGAAGGCAGAAGATACCCTGGATCTGGAAAAACTGCGGCAGCATCTGGTTGGCATGGGCTATGAGAGTGCTTATCAGGTAGATGCGCCGGGACAGTTTGCGGTGCGCGGCGGTATCGTGGATATTTTTGCATTGACGGAGGAACTTCCTTACCGTATTGAACTGTGGGGAGATGAGATCGATTCGATCCGGACCTTTGATCCGGACAGCCAGCGTTCGGTAGACACGCTGGACGAGATCGTGGTTTATCCGGCAGCGGAACTGGTGCTGACGAAGGCGCAGCAGGAAGCGGGACTGAAACAGATCACGGCAGAGGGAAAACGTCTGTCGGAACAGTACCGCAAGGAAATGAAAACCGAGGAAGCGCACCGACTGGAACAGGCAGTGGAATTACTGCAGGAGCAGGTGGAAGAATTTGGAAGTGTACGGGCGGCAGAAAGTTATCTGACCTATTTCTACCAGGATACCGTAAGTTTTCTGGAATTTGCGTCCCGCTGTGCTGCCAGACGCGACCAGAAGCTTTTGATTTTTGCGGATGAACCGGCACGGTGTCTGGAAAAAGCGGCAGCAGTAGAAAAAGAATTTTCCGACAGTATGCAGCAGCGTCTGGAAAAAGGATATATTCTGCCGGGACAGATGGATGTGCTGTATTCTCATGAGGCGGTAACAGCAGAAATGCAGCGGCTGGGTTGTGTGCTGGTATCGGCAATGGAACTGCGGGCACCGGGACTGACACCGACGCAGAGCTTTTTCTTCCAGGTGCACTCTGTCAATGCGTACAACAGCAGTTTTGAATTACTGTCAAAGGATCTGAATAATTATAAAAAACGTAAGTACCGGGTGATTCTGCTTTGCAGTTCCAGAACCAGGGCAGAGCGTATGGCAGATGATCTGCGACAGGAAGGATTAAACGCATTTTTTACGGAAGATACAGAGCGACTGGTGCAGCCGGGAGAAGTCATGGTCATGTATGGCAAATTGAAACGCGGATTTGAATATCCGGATATCAAATTTGTGGTGCTGACGGAGACGGATATTTTCGGTGCGGAGAAGAAAAAGCGCAAAAAGAAGAAAATATACGAAGGCGAGCGGATCCAAAGCTTTTCTGAATTGAAACCGGGGGATTATGTCGTACACGAAAATCACGGTCTTGGAATTTTCCGCGGTATTGAGAAGATCGAGGTCGACAAGACCATGCGGGATTATATGAAGATCGAGTATGACAAAGGCGGCAATCTGTATGTGCTGGCAACGCAGCTGGATCTGATCCAGAAATATGCGGGTTCCGATGCGAAAAAACCGAAACTGAACCGTCTGGGCGGACAGGAATGGACGAAAACCCGTCACCGGGTACAGACAGCAGTGCGACAGATCGCACAGGAACTGGTGGAACTGTATGCGGTGCGCCAGAGCAAGGAAGGTTTTGAGTATGGACCGGATACCGTATGGCAGCGGGAATTTGAGGAAATGTTTCCATATGAGGAGACCGACGATCAGCGCCTTGCCATTGAAGCAACGAAAGCGGATATGGAAAGCAAGAAGATCATGGATCGTCTGATCTGTGGAGATGTCGGCTTTGGCAAGACTGAGGTGGCAATCCGGGCAGCGTTCAAAGCGGTACAGGAGAATAAACAGGTTATTTATCTGGTACCGACTACGATTCTGGCGCAGCAGCATTACAACACGTTTGCACAGCGTATGAAAGATTTCCCAATTAATGTGGAACTGCTCTGCCGTTTCCGGACACCAAAGCAGCAGAAAGCGGCAATCGAAGGTTTGAAAAAAGGAACGGTGGATATCGTGATCGGAACACATCGTGTCCTTTCCAAAGATGTGGTCTGCAAGGATCTGGGCCTGCTGATCATTGACGAGGAACAGCGGTTTGGTGTCGGTCATAAGGAAAAGATTAAACAGATGAAAAAGGACGTGGACGTGCTGACTCTGACCGCGACACCGATTCCGCGAACTCTGCATATGAGCCTGATCGGAATCCGGGACATGAGTGTGCTGGAAGAGCCGCCGCATGACCGTATGCCGATCCAGACTTACGTCATGGAGTACGATGAGGAGATGATCCGGGAAGCTATTGAGCGCGAGATGGCGCGGGATGGTCAGGTGTATTATGTATACAACCGTGTCAACCAGATCGCGGAGGTAGCGGCAAAGATTTCCGAGCTGGTACCGGATGCGGAGGTTGCCTATGCCCACGGTCAGATGAGTGAGCGGGAATTGGAGCGTGTCATGTATGGCTTTATTAACGGTGAGGTGGATGTGCTTGTTTCCACAACTATCATTGAGACGGGGCTGGATATCGGAAACGTCAATACAATGATCATTCACGATGCGGATAACTTAGGGCTTTCCCAGTTGTATCAGCTGCGCGGACGAATCGGACGTTCCAACCGGACGGCGTATGCATTTTTGATGTACCGCAGAAACAAGATGCTGAAAGAAGTGGCAGAGAAGCGTCTCTCTGCGATCCGGGAGTTTTCGGATCTGGGAAGCGGCTTCAAGATCGCCATGAAGGATCTGGAGATCCGCGGTGCCGGAAACCTGCTGGGAGAACAGCAACACGGTCATATGGAAGCGGTTGGTTACGATCTGTATTGCAAAATGCTGAACGAAGCGGTAAAAAGTGCAAAAGGCGAAACGGTGGAGGAATCTTTCGATACTTCCATTGATATCGAACTGGATGCCTATATTCCAAACGGCTATATTGCGAATGAGTATCAGAAACTGGATATTTACAAGCGGATCGCGGCGATCGAAAATGAAGAAGAAAAAGATGAGATGTTAGATGAGCTGATCGATCGTTTCGGAGAACCGCCGCGGTCGGTACAGAATCTGCTGACCGTCGCACAGATCAAAGCAGATGCGCATCGGGTTTATCTGGTGGAGATCAAGGAAAATGCGGCAGGAATCACGTTCCGTATGTTTGAACGGGCAAAATTGAATGTGGCAAACCTGCCATTGTTGTTGGACAAAAATAAACCACTGCTGTCGTTTATCCCGGATAAAAAAGAACCGTGTCTGTATTATCGGAAGCAGAAAAACAGTCCGGATACGCTGACGGTGATCCGAACCGTGTTGACGGATTGTGCGGAACTGTTGCTGGAGAAAAATGAGGCATAGGCAGGATTTGCATTTGTATACATGGGTTGCGCGAGTTTAGGATAGAAAAAATCTTGCAGTGGCGCGGATTCTGGGTTATACTAGGACAGATAATAGATGGAAAAATTTCACTTTACGATATAATGAGCGCAAGAGAGTCAACATACTGGTATGATTGACGAACGGCGAAATTGGATCATGAACTGCTTTTGTTCATGACATATGATAGTTGGAGGAAACCATGAAGTTTAAGAAATTTGCAGCAGTTATTTTAATGAGTGTCATGATCGGATCCATGTCATTAAGTGGCTGTGGAATTAATAAAAATGCAACCGCTGTCACCATGACAGGGGATGCCATTGATACAATTGAAGTGGATATGGGATATGCAAATTTTGCAGCACGTATCCAGCAGGCATCTTATGACGGTATCTTTGCTTCTTATTATGGAGAGGATTACTGGACGAATGAGTCTTATGCAAAGAATGGAAAGAATATGCAGGATTCTATCAAGGACAGTGTTATGGAGAACATTGAGACACAGTGTTTGTTAGAAGCACATATGGATGATTATGGTGTAGAGATCACGGATGATGAGAAAGCAGCAATGAAAGAAGCTGCTGAGAAATTTATGTCCGATAATACAAAGTCCGCACTGAAAGAAGTTGGCGCTACTGAGGAGTATGTAGAGCGTTATCTGTATTTACAGACTGTACAGCAGAAAATGAGCACAGCGATCCGCGCAACAGCAGATACCGAAGTATCTGATGAAGAGGCTGCACAGAGAACGTTCAGTTATGTAAAGATCAGTCTGACGACTTACACCGATGACAGCGGAAATCAGCAGACCTATACAGAAGATCAGGTAACCGTTGTGAAAAAAGATGCTTATGATGCAGCAGAGAAGGCAAAGACAGATTTTGACGGAACTGCTTCTGATTATGGCTATACCGTACAGACTTATTCCTATGGAAGTGATGAAAAGAGTGAGTCCGATGGCGGTTTCTGTGATGCCGTTATCACAGCTGCAAACAGCATGAAAGAAGGCGATGTATCCGATCTGATCGAGGGAACAGATTGCTATTACATCATCCGTCTTGACAGCGAATTTGATTCAGATGCTACGGAGAAGAAGAAACAGAGTATCATTTCTGACCGTCAGGATGAGGCTTACAACAATGCCGTAGAGAGCTATAAAAAAGATATTGATATTAATGTAAATGACAAAGAATGGTCAAAAGTTGTTTTTGACAATCTGTTTACCACACCGTCTGCTTCCGACAGCAGCAGTGCAACAGCAGAGTAGAACGAGGAAAAATACAAAGCGGACAGAACAGTCCGCTTTTGTTTAGCGCATGAGAAAGTATAAGTTGAGAAATGAATAGAGATAATATTGTTTTGATCGGTATGCCGGGTGTTGGAAAAAGTACCATCGGTGTCGTACTGGCAAAAGTTCTTGGATATCAGTTTGTGGATGCAGATCTGCTGATCCAGGAAGCGGAAGGAAAATTGTTAAGTGAGCTTATCGAGGAAAATGGTACCGATGGCTTTATAGAAATAGAGAACAGAGTAAATAGTCAGATTCAGACACATCGCAGTGTCATCGCTACCGGTGGAAGTGTGGTTTATGGAAAAGAAGCGATGGAACACCTGAAATCCATCGGAACAGTAGTATATCTGAAACAGAATCTGCGCGTGTTACAGCGCCGCCTGCGTAACCTCAAGGGACGTGGTGTTGTATTAAAAGAGGGACAGACTCTGGTTGATCTTTATAAAGAAAGAACCGTTCTGTATGAAAAATATGCAGATATCACCGTTGATCAGTATAAACAGAGCATCGAGCAGACACTGAAGGCTGTTCGAAAAGCGCTGGAGGAAAATTAGGAACCGAGACGGCGGTATTTGAATAAAATAAAGCAAAGATTCTTTTATATACCTATCGGGTATGTTATAATAGAATCGCTTTACTAATTAAATATGAATGAAATGAAAAAACTTGACAAATTTTTAGAGATATAGTTATAATAGCGTGTTTAAATTTAGAAACATAGAGGTGCAAGATGGATCAATATGTAATTAAAGGAGGCAGTCCGTTAGTCGGTGAAGTGGCGATCGGTGGTGCGAAGAATGCGGCACTGGCGATTCTTGCGGCAGCAGTCATGACGGATGAGACCGTTACAATAGATAATTTACCAAATGTCCGTGATATCAATGTTATGCTTCAGGCAATCGAGAACATTGGTGCAACTGTGGAGCGTGTTGACATCCACACCGTAAAGATCAACGGATCAACGATTCACGATACCAGCGTGGATAATGAATACATCAGAAAGATTCGTGCGTCCTACTATCTGTTAGGCGCATTACTTGGCAAATACAAAGATGCAGAAGTTGCCCTTCCGGGTGGCTGTGATATCGGAAGCAGACCGATCGACCTGCATTTAAAAGGTTTCCGTGCCATGGGCGCAGAAGTAGATATTCGTCGTGGACTGGTTGCGGCAAAGGCAGAGCACCTTTGCGGTACACATATTTATATGGATAAAGTTTCCGTTGGTGCCACCATCAATATCATGATGGCAGCAGCTATGGCAGAGGGCAAGACCACCATTGAAAATGCAGCAAAAGAGCCGCATGTCGTTGACGTGGCAAACTTCTTAAACCGTATGGGAGCCAATATCCGTGGCGCCGGAACAGACGTCATCCGTATTTCCGGTGTAGAGAAACTGCACAAGACGGAATATTCTATCATTCCGGATCAGATTGAGGCAGGTACATTTATGTTCGCGGCAGCAGCGACACATGGTGATGTCACAGTAAAGAACGTAATTCCGAAGCATCTGGAGGCGACCAGTGCAAAACTGATCGAGGTCGGATGTGAGATTCAGGAATTTGACGATGCAGTCCGTGTCATTGCAAACAAACCGTTACACCATACACAGGTAACCACATTACCGTATCCGGGATTCCCGACAGATATGCAGCCACAGATGGGTGTTGTTCTGGCACTTTCTGAGGGAACAAGTACGATCACCGAGAGTATTTTTGAGAATCGTTTCAAATATGTAGATGAACTTGAAAAAATGGGTGCCAATATTAAGGTGGAAGGCAACATTGCGATCATCAACGGCGTAGAGCGTTATACAGGCGCAAGAGTCAGTGCACCGGATCTTCGTGCAGGTGCGGCACTGGTAATTGCAGGTCTGGCAGCAGATGGCATTACCATTGTGGATGATATCTATTATATTGAGCGTGGATATGAGGCTTTTGATGAGAAATTCAGAGGCATTGGTGGTATGATGCAGAAGGTAAGTTCTGAGAAAGAGATTCAGCAGTTCAGACTGAAACTTTAGAATGTAATGTGTGGTGATTCTGAGAAAATAAGCTGGCTTATGTTGATCAGAGTCATGCAGGAAATCTTGCCGGAGTTCAACTGAAAGGAAGTTTGGAACAGGCATCGATAAAATTTTAACAGGAAGCGGGTAGAAGCAACAAATCTACCCGCATTTTTTCGGTTTTTTGTTATTTGTGCAACATTTTCGGGGAAATCTGTTGGTTGACTTTTCCTATATTGGAATGTATGATACATAAAGTATGACTGCAATAAACGTGAACTGTGGGAGTTCACATGTTTCAAATTAGATTAGAATGAGAGAAAAGAACGGAGGATAATTATGGAAAAATTATTATTTACTTCTGAGTCAGTTACAGAGGGACATCCGGATAAAGTCTGCGATGCCGTATCTGATGCAATTCTGGATGCCTGCATGGCACAGGATCCGATGAGCCGTGTTGCATGCGAGACAGCTGCTTGTACAGGTTTTGTATTAGTAACAGGTGAGATCACTACAAAAGCGCAGCTTGATATCCCGTCTATCGTTCGTCAGACTGTAAACGAGATTGGTTACAATGACGCAAAGACAGGTTTTGATGGAAATACATGTGCAGTTATGGTTGCTCTGGATCAGCAGTCTGCTGATATCGCTATGGGTGTTGATAAAGCACTTGAGGCTAAAGAGGGTGAGCTGACAGATGATCTTGATACAGGTGCTGGTGATCAGGGTATGATGTTTGGTTACGCTACAAACGAGACACCGGAATTAATGCCGTACCCAATCTCCCTTGCTCACAAAATGGCTCTTCAGCTTACAAAAGTTCGTAAAGACGGTACATTAAGCTACTTAAGACCAGACGGAAAAACTCAGGTTTCCGTAGAGTATGATGAGAACGGCGCTCCTAAGAGATTAGAGGCTGTAGTTCTTTCTACACAGCATGATGATGATGTTACTCAGGAGCAGATCCATGAGGATATCAAAAAATACGTATTCGATCCGATCCTTCCGGCAGAGCTGATCGATGATGAGACAAAATTCTTCATCAACCCGACAGGACGTTTCGTAATCGGTGGACCTCACGGTGATGCAGGTCTGACAGGACGTAAGATCATCGTTGATACTTACGGTGGAATGGCTCGTCACGGCGGCGGAGCTTTCTCCGGAAAAGACTGCACAAAAGTAGACCGTTCTGCAGCATATGCAGCACGTTACGTTGCAAAGAACATCGTTGCAGCAGGTCTGGCTGACAAATGCGAGATCCAGCTTTCTTACGCAATCGGTGTAGCACAGCCGACATCTATCATGGTAGATACATTCGGAACAGGCAAACTGTCTGATGAGAAACTGGTTGAGATCGTTCGTGAGAACTTCGACCTTCGTCCGGCTGGAATCATCAAAATGCTTGACTTAAGAAGACCGATCTACAAAGCAACAGCTGCTTACGGACACTTTGGACGTACAGATGTAGATCTTCCTTGGGAAGCAACTGATAAAGTTGACGTATTAAAAAAATATCTGTAATTCTTTGAAGCAAGAAAAACAGTTACATAAAGCGCGTGAAAATCGTCGGATATTTCCATAGAAGTTGTGGTAAGTATCCGACGATTTTTTTGTAAAAGCAGGAGTGATTTTTCGGCTTCTTTTTAAAATTTAAAGAATGAATAACTGCCAATAAGTCTTTTCTCTGTAATTTATAAAAACTTTACGATTGCAGAATGTAAATTGAACAGCAGACGTGTTATAATGAAAAACAGTATAAGAAAAATGGAGATGCCTATGAAACTAAAGACACGTTTGATTGTCGCATTCTGCATCATCATTATTTTGCCGGTCGGTCTGGCAGGTGCAGCGATTTTTGGTCTGTACCATATTCAGACGAAAGCGATCCAGAAAAATTATGGTCTGGAAGCAGTGGATACACAGGGCGTGCTTTCTAATTCCCTGCAGTTGATGAGCAGATATACGAAGACAGAATATGACGAGATCTGCAAACTGGCAAAGTCAGATCCGGAAAAACTGGAATCAGAAGATTATTTAAAACAGATTAATGAAAAATTACAGGAAAAGAGTTCTTATCTGATCTTCCGAAGAAATGGAGAACTGGTATATAACGGTTACAACGGAGACTCCGTCATCAGTGATGAACAGTGGCAGGAGGAATTGCCATCATATGGAGAAGGCGAAAAGGAAACGGGTTCCGGATATTATATTGATAACGATGCACAGTCTTTGCTGAAGCAGGTAGATTTTGAGGGAAGCAATAACGATCAGTGCAGTGTCTATATCATTACATCTTCGGAGAGTATTCAACCGGAGATCAAGCGGCTGATGATCGATATTGCGGTATCGGTACTGTTGATCCTGGCGTTGACTGCCGGAGTTATGACGATCTGGATCTATCGTGGAACGATGGTGCCGCTTAAGAAATTGCAGATCGCTACGAAAAATATCAAAGAGGGAAATCTGGATTTTTCCATTGATTATGATGAACAGGATGAGATGGGAGATCTGTGCCGGAACTTTGAGGAGATGCGGAAGCGTCTGAAGGAATCCACCGAAGAGAAGATGGCAGCAGAAAAGGAAAACCGTGCCCTGATCAGCAATATCGCACATGACCTGAAGACACCAATTACAGCGGTAAAAGGCTATTCTGAGGGTATTTTGGACGGTGTTGCGGATACGCCGGAGAAACAGGAACGTTACATCAGGACGATTTATAATAAGGCGAATGAGATGGATCGTCTGCTGAATGAGCTGACGCTGTATTCCAAGATTGATACGAACCGCATTCCATATAACTTTAAGAAGATTAATGTGGCAGATTACTTTAACGACTGCATTGAGGAGATCGGTCTGGATCTGGAGACCAAGGGCATTGGTCTGACATATTTTAACTATGCGGATGAAGATATTGTAATCATCGCAGATCCGGAACAGTTGATGCGCGTGATCAATAATATTGTGACAAATGCCATCAAATATATGGACAAGCAGAAGGGACAGATTAATGTCCGGATCAAGGACGTGGGTGATTTTATCCAGGTTGAGATCGAGGATAACGGAAAAGGAATTTCTGCCCGGGATCTGCCGTATATTTTTGACCGTTTTTACCGCACGGATTCTTCGAGAAATTCTTCCACCGGAGGAAGTGGCATCGGTCTGTCCATCGTAAAGAAGATCATTGAAGATCACGGTGGCAAGATCTGGGCGACAAGTAAAGAAAAGACAGGTACGACCATGTACTTTGTTATTCGAAAATATCAGGAGGTACCAAATGAGTAAGATTTTAATCGTAGAAGATGAAGAAGCAATTGCAGATCTGGAGAAAGATTATCTGGAGCTGAGTGGATTTGATGTGGAGATAGAAAATGATGGAACCAGCGGTCTGGAGCGTGCACTGAGTGAAAAATTTGACATGTACATTCTGGATCTGATGCTGCCGGGAACCGATGGTTTTGAAATCTGTAAAAAGATCCGTGAGAAAAAAAATACACCGATCCTGATGGTGTCCGCGAAAAAGGATGATATTGATAAAATCCGTGGTCTGGGACTTGGTGCGGATGATTATATTACTAAACCATTTTCCCCGAGTGAACTGGTTGCCAGGGTAAAAGCACATCTGGCGCGTTATGAGCGTTTGATCGGAAGCAATGTACAGAAAAATGACATTATTGAGATCCGTGGCATCCGCATTGATAAAACTGCCCGTCGTGTATGGGTAAATGACGAAGAGAAGCAGTTTACGACAAAGGAATTTGATCTGCTGACATTCCTTGCAGAGAACCCGAATCATGTATTTACGAAGGATGAGCTGTTTTCCAAGATCTGGGATATGGAGTCCATTGGTGACATTGCAACGGTAACCGTTCATATCAAGAAGATCCGTGAAAAAATTGAGTTCAATACCGCAAAACCGCAGTACATTGAGACAATCTGGGGTGTGGGCTACAGATTTAAGTTATAAGGATTGGATACATGAGAATAAAGCAACCGGAAATCATATATGAAGATGAGGCAATCATCGTCTGCCGCAAGGAAGCTGGTGTGGCGGTTCAGACTGCCCGTGCCGGTCAGGCAGATGTGGTAAGTCTGTTAAAGAACTATCGTGCAAAAAAGAAGGAAGAACCGTATATCGGGCTGATCCATCGCCTGGATCAACCGGTGGAGGGCGTGATGGTGTTTGCGAAAACGCCGCAGGCGACAGCAAAACTGTCTGCGCAGGTCAGCAGTCGCAGCATGGAAAAAGAATATCTGGCGGTGACAACCGGTGTGCCGGAGCCACAAAAAGGAGAACTTCGGGACTGGCTGCTGCGGGATGGAAAAACAAATACATCCGCCGTTGTTGCCAGGGGAACTTCGCAGGCAAAAGAGGCTGTGCTGGACTATGAGGTAGAACAGGTTTTAGAGGACGGGCAGCAGGCACTGGTTCATATCTGGCTTCACACCGGGCGGCATCACCAGATCCGTGTGCAGTTTGCACATGCGGGATATCCGCTGGTGGGTGACACAAAGTATGGAAAGCCAGAGCAGGGCGGTCGGTATTGTCCGGTGGCGCTGTGTTCTTGCCGGATCGGATTTCTACATCCTGTGACAAAGAAAAAAATGGAATTTGTGATCGAACCGAAGGGGAAAGCATTTTCGGGGGTTGCAAAAGATACCAAAAACGTATAATATAGGAATACATAGTTGCGATATGTTTCAAGTCGAACGCACGTGAGACTTGGTGCGTGATTCTGGTCAGCGCA
>NZ_JRFU01000040.1 GCF_003122485.1 Eubacterium ramulus | reverse complement strand
ATGAATCTTTCAAGGTTATTTCACTGTTCAGTTATCAAAGTTCTTTGTTCGTTGTCTTTGCGACAGCTTTTATATTTTATCAAAAGCATTTGTCTTTGTCAACAACTTTTTTATTTTTCTTTGTTGTCGTTTCAAGCGACAGCCTATTTATCTTATCACCGGCGATCGGCTTTGTCAACAACTTTTTTTCTTGCTGTTTTTTCAACAGCTCAGTTATATTATCATGTATTCAAGTGCTTGTCAACAACTTTTTTCATTTTTTTATAACTGTGAGCGGAGAAGGAGGGATTTGAACCCTCGCGCCGCTGTTAACGACCTGCACCCTTTCCAGGGGTGTCCCTTCGGCCAGCTTGGGTACTTCTCCGAATTAAAATAATATATGATTATCGACTTAGCCGATAACGGAGAGAGTGGGATTCGAACCCACGCGCCCTTGCGGACAAACGGTTTTCAAGACCGCCTCGTTATGACCACTTCGATATCTCTCCAATTTTGTTTTGCGCTATTTGACCAGCGCAAGGATTATTATACATATAACCCCCTGCCTTGTCAACAAGTTTTTTTCATTTTTTTACATTTTTTTCACATGTTCAATTAGCAGGGCTATATATGTATCTTTCTCTCTTACATAAGCAGACAAAAAAGCTGTCTATACATGAAGAAAAGACTCTGCAATCACCAGATCTTCCGGTGTGGTAATCTTTATATTATTATAACTTCCTTCATATAACTTAACTGGAGTCTGAAGCATCGTCTCTACTACCATAGCATCATCCGTGATCTGTACTTCAGGCATATGCTGATACAGCTGTTCATAAGCATCATGAATCAATGGATAGTCAAACACCTGTGGCGTCTGTATCATCCAAGTATACTTTCTCTGTGGTGTGTCTGCCACAAAGCCATCCTTATCTACGATTTTGATGGTATCTTTGCTCGGCATACCGGCTGCACATGCGTGATACTGCTCCACGTTTTCTTTTGCTCTTAATAAAAGGGCATCATCAATAAATGGACGTGCGCCGTCATGGATATAGACATAATCTGCCCCATCCAGCGCGCAGATTCCCCGATAGACAGAATCATAGCGCTCTTTTCCACCTGCTATGACATGCGTCACTTTCTGAAATCCATATTTTTCTACAATCTCTTTCTGGCAATAGGACTCCTGACCTGCACCTGTCACCAGCACGATTTCATCCACAAAACTGTCCTCAAATGCCCGGAGTGCATAATACAGCACCGGTTTTCCATTTAATATCAGGTATTGCTTCGGAACATCGCTTTTCATCCGGGAACCTTTTCCTGCTGCCAGCACAATGGCTGCATGCCGTTTCTTTTCACTCATATCAGCGTTCTCCCAGTTTCAGATTCGGAACTGCATTCAGATCCCATCCGTGACGGGTTCCTGCCAGATACTCATAATATGCTGCTGCACCGATCATTGCCGCGTTGTCTGTACAGAAAATCGGTGACGGATGATAAAAAGAGATTCCGCGTTTCTCGCATGCTGCTCTCATACCTTCCCGCAGCACACTGTTGGAAGCCACGCCGCCTGCAATCGCAAGTTTATCAATTTTAAATTCTTCTGCCGCATGCATAGCATGTGCGATCAGCACATCTGTCACTGCTTTCTGGAAAGATGCAGCGATATCTTCCGGCACGATCTCAATATTTTTCATCTTGCATCCGTTGATATAGTTCAATACTGCGGATTTTACGCCACTGAAACTAAAGTCATACGGATTATCGTTGACTTTTGCTTTCGGGAACGGAATTGCCATAGGATCTCCCTCCCGGGCTGCTTTTTCAATTTTCGGGCCGCCTGGATAACCAAGGCCGATGGCACGGGCTACTTTATCAAAAGCTTCCCCGGCTGCATCATCTCTGGTTCTTCCAAGGATTTCGTATTTTCCGTAATCTGCTACTTTTACAAGGTGTGTGTGACCGCCTGATACCACAAGGCATAAAAATGGCGGTTCAAGGTCTTTGTTTTCAATATAATTGGCACTGATGTGTCCTTCAATATGATGCACTCCTACCAACGGAATCTTTTTCGCATAGCTGATGGCTTTGGCTGCTGCTACGCCAACCAGCAGGGCACCTACTAATCCCGGGCCGTAAGTTACACCGATGGCATCAATGTCATCTAAGGTCACATGCGCTTCGTCTAACGCTTCCTGAATAACCTGATTGATCTTCTCAATATGTTTTCTGGAGGCGATCTCAGGAACAACGCCTCCATATAATGTATGCAATGCAATCTGTGATGAAATCACATTGGACAATACCTCTCTGCCGTTTTTTACGACAGCTGCTGCTGTCTCATCACAGGAGCTTTCAATTGCAAGAATCAGTACATCTTTCTCTGCCATAATATTCTCCCATCTACCGTATTCCATACGGCATTTATCTATTTTCCAAACTTAATATAGATCAAACAAACATTTTCAATCTGTCTGCACTACTTTCATATGTTCTATTATTAGACTTCTTCAAATTCAAGTTCTACGCTGCGTCCGTCTTTTCCAAGGGAAGCTGCCGGAAAAATCTTGTGCACCTCATCCATATAGCTCTCGGCTCTGGTCAGAGACGGACTGTAATGTGTCAACCACATTTCTGTCACTTCCGCTCTCTTTGCAAGATCTGCTGCCTCATAAAAAGTCATATGCTTGTACTGACGGGCTTTTGCTTCTTTCTCTTTTTCCGCATACATGCCTTCACAGATAAACAGATCCGCATGTTTCGCGCATTCTGCAATGATCGGAACTGGTCTGGTATCCGTGCAATAGGTCAGCTTGATCCCTTTTCGCTGCGGACCAAGTACCATTTCAGGTGTCAGCACACGGTCTCCATCCTCGATGATTTCTCCTTTTTGCAGACGGCTCCAGAATTTCTGTGGAATCTCCTGTCTACGGGCACGCTCCACGTCAAATCTGCCCTGACGTTTGATTTCCAGGGTATAGCCGTAGCAGGTTACATTGTGATTTACACGAAAGGCATGGATACAATATCCATTCATCTCAAAATCCTGCTCTTTTTCTGTTATTTCATGATATTCAATCGGAAACGGCAGTTCCGGCGCAATGGTGCGCAGGGCATTTACCACACGCTCCAGTCCTTTCGGACCGATCATGTGCACCGGTTTTGTGCGGTCTGCGTTCCCAAGGGTCAGCAAAAGTCCCGGAAGACCGCTGATATGGTCTGCATGATAGTGCGTAAAACAGATAACGTCCAGATCATGCACGCTCCATCCCTTTTCCCGGATGGCAACCTGTGTGCCCTCTCCGCAGTCAATGAGCAGATTACTTCCGTTATATCGTGTCATCAACGCAGTTAATTTTCGATACGGCAATGGCATCATGCCTCCCGTACCTAGTAAACATACATCTAACATTCAAATATTTCCGTCCTTTCCACGGTCTGTGGCGGAATTCGAAACTGTGACATCCACTGTTCAAAACAGGATTCACAGATATCCGCAGTCTGACTGGTTCCATCTTTTTCCGAAAAATAGCCCCAAGTCTTTTCAAAATGAAAAAATTCTTCCCGGTCAGCTCCACAGCTCTCTGAAATCATTTTTCCACAACAATTACAATATAATACGCCTGCTTTTCTCACTCGCTTATCCTCCGTGTCAGATCACAGCTCATCACAATGGCATGCTCTGTCGGTTTCCGGTAAAAATTCTTTCTGATGCCGCAGGATACAAAGCCATGTTTCTCATACAACTTCTGCGCAGGCAGATTACTCTCCCGCACTTCCAGATAAATGGTCCGAGCGCCACGCTTTTGCGATTCTGATAGCACATCTGTCAAAATTGCATCGGCAATCCCCTTTTTTCTGTGATCCGGGCGCACTGCCACATTTGTGATCTCGCCCTCGTCTGCCGACAGATAAATTCCACAGTAACCCATTGGATTGTTACCCATACCGATGGCTGCCATCATGAGTGCTTCCGGCTGCTTTAGCGCATCCAGAAATGCCTGCTCACTCCATGGCTCTGAAAAACACGCTGCTTCTAACGCAGCTACCGCAGGGACATCTTCCGGCTGCATTTCACGAATAATGAGTTTCTGGCCTCTGCCACTTCCTACTTCAGGAACACCAAACCTTTGTTCTTTTCCATCTACACTTTCGGAAATCCCATGCTTCGGTTCTTCTCCATTTGCATTCCCGGAAATACCATCCTTTTTATCAAGTAAGTCAGCATTTTTTACCATATTTTTCAAAGCATGATCCATATTATTTTCCGGCATTCTGCTTCTCCAGCATTTCCTGACGCTCACGCTCTGCCTGTGACAGACGCAGATAATCCGGGCAATGCTCCGCTGCTGTCTCTAATTTTCCTTCTTTTGCGTACTGAAGACCAAGCCATGCCACAGCACCTGCACGTTGTTTGTTCATATGTGCCGGCGCATAATCGTGTGCCACCGTACAATTTTCCTCGATATAATCATGGAATACTGCCACACCATCTCCAAGGAATGTTACCGGTCTGCCAATTTCATTGATCTGCGCAATTATTTCATTGATTCCAACCGCACACTGCTGCTGTAAAATTTCCAGTGCACCATTTTTTAATTCATAAATACCGGTATAGGTCTGCTGCCGTCTCGCGTCCATTAAAGGACAGATCAAAGACTGATGTCCCCACAGATTGCAGGCTAAGGCATCTACGGTCGGAATATGGATCAGCGGTTTGTCCAGCGCCAGTCCAAGTCCTTTTGCGGTAGCGGAACCAATACGGAGTCCGGTAAAAGAACCCGGTCCTGCTGCAACCGCAATGGCATCGATGCTGTTCAGATCCAGTTCGATCATTTTTGCCACTTCATCCAACATCGGAAGCAGTGTCTGTGAATGTGTCTTTTTATAATTTACGGTATATTCTCCCAGCATATTGTCATCTTCCACGATGGCTACGCTGGCAACAAGCCCTGAACTGTCTAAGGCTAAAATTTTCATGCGCGATGCACCTCCCTGATGGTTATTGTACGATAATCAAATCCTTTTTCCAGATCTTTTTCAATCTGAACTTCCCGATATGTCTCCGGCAGAATCTCCTCGATCAGATTCGCCCACTCGATCATGGTCACACCATTTCCGTAAAAATAGTCCTCGTAACCGATCTCATCCATTTCTTCGATATCGCCGATGCGGTATACATCAAAATGATAAAATGGCAGTCTGCCTTCCTCATATACCTGCACAATGGTAAATGTCGGGCTGCTGATCGGCTCCGTAATTCCAAGTCCATCTGCAAATCCCTGGGTAAATACAGTTTTTCCGACTCCAAGGTCACCGATGAGTGTTAACACATCTCCCGGATTTGCCTCGCTTCCTAGTTTTTTTCCTAATTCATAGGTTTCTTCTGCTGAAAACGACTCTATCTTCATATTCATAATTCATGTTCCTCAATTAATTTGTCAGTCTGCGTGTAGCATTTTAAATGGTTTATCTTCTACAGCTTATCTTCTTAACAAAACTTCAGACTATTGATCAACCTGCAGATTACATTTTCATAAAATCCGCAAGTTATTTTTTCTTCTGAACATTTTTGTTCTGCTTTTCTGCTAACTGATTCTGGTCCTGAATCTTCATCGTCAGCGCAATTCGTTTTTTCGCCACATCCACGCTGAGTACCTGCACATCCACAATATCTCCAACAGATACTGCCTCCAATGGATGTTTGATAAAGCGATCACAGATCTGTGAAATGTGTACCAAACCGTCCTGATGCACACCGATATCCACAAAAACGCCAAAATCAATAACATTTCGAACGGTACCTTTCAGGATCATGCCCGGTTTTAAGTCCTTCATCTCAAGTACATCGGTACGAAGGATCGGTTTTGGCATGTCCTCACGCGGATCTCTGCCCGGTTTTTCCAGTTCGCTCACAATATCACGCAGTGTCAGTTCTCCGGTTCCAAGTTCTTCTGCCAGTTTCTTATAATCACTGATTTTCTTATGAAGTCCCGGAATTGCACCTTTTTTCAATTCATCCTCAGAATAACCCAAACGTTTTAATAAGGCTTCTGCCACTCCGTAACTCTCCGGATGTACACTGGTAGCATCTAACGGCTGAGTACCGTCGCTGATACGCAGGAAACCGGCACACTGTTCAAATGCTTTCGGTCCAAGCTTTGCAACTTTTAATAATGCTTTTCGATTCTTAAATATACCATTTTCTTCCCGATATGCAACGATATTTTTTGCAATGGTCTTATTAATGCCGGACACATGCTCCAGAAGCGGTACCGAAGCGGTGTTCAGATCCACACCTACTTTGTTTACACAATCTTCTACGACACCTTCCAGTGCTTCTCCCAGACGTTTCTGGTTCATGTCGTGCTGATACTGACCAACACCGATAGATTTCGGATCTATTTTTACCAGTTCTGCCAGCGGATCCTGCAGACGTCTTGCAATAGATGCGGCACTTCGCTGTCCCACGTCAAAGTTCGGGAATTCTTCTGTTGCAAGTTTACTTGCAGAATATACACTTGCTCCGGCTTCATTCACGATCACATACTGTACTGGAACCGGAAGTTCTTTGAGCAGTTCCACGATCACCTGTTCCGACTCTCTGGAAGCAGTTCCGTTTCCAACAGAGATCAGTGTAATATGGTATTTTGCGATCAGTTTCTTCAAAACAGCTTTGGCTTCTGCCACTTTATTCTGTGGCGCAGTAGGGAAGATTACCACCGTATCCAGCACTTTGCCGGTGGCATCTACCACAGCTAACTTACATCCTGTACGGAACGCCGGATCCCATCCAAGCACCACCTGTCCACGAATTGGCGGCTGCATCAGAAGCTGCTCCAAATTTTTTCCAAAGACACGAATCGCACCTTCCTGCGCTTCCTCTGTCAGACTGTTTCGAATCTCACGCTCAATTGCCGGTGCGATCAGTCTCTGATAACTGTCTGCTACCGCTTCTTTTAAATATGGAGTTGTATACGGATTTTCTCTGCGGATCGTCTTTTTCTCCAGATAGCGGATAATTTCCTCCTCCGGGGCTTCCAGCTTCACTGTCAGAATTTTTTCCTTTTCTCCACGGTTTAACGCTAAAATCCGGTGTCCTGCCAGTTTTGCCACAGGCTCTTCAAAATTATAATACATTTCGTACACGGATTCCGCTTTTTCATCTTTTGCAGTGGAAGTCAGTGTACCTTTTTTCATCGTCTTTTCTCTGATATAAGTTCTGTAATCTGCCTCATCCGCAATTGCTTCTGCCACGATATCCATGGCTCCCTGTAACGCTTCCTCGGCGGATGCGACACCTTTTTCTTCAGAAATATAAGCTTCTGCTTCTTCCTCGGCAGAATGATCTAACTGCTGCAAGGACAACAGATTTGCCAGCGGTTCCAGTCCTTTTTCTTTCGCAATTGTTGCACGGGTACGGCGTTTCGGACGGTACGGACGGTACAGATCATCCACTGCCACCAGGGTATCTGCTGCCAGAATCTGTTTTTTCAGTTCCTCGGTCAGTTTTCCCTGTTCTTCAATGGAAGAAAGCACCTGTTTCTTCTTTTCTTCTAAGTTGCGAAGGTAATTTAACCGTTCATACAGATTTCTGAGTACTTCGTCGTTCAATGCGCCGGTGGCTTCTTTTCGGTAACGGGAAATGAATGGAATCGTATTTCCCTCATCGATCAGTTTGACCGCTGCCTGCGCCTGCCCCGGACGGATCTGTAATTCCTCCGCAAGTTTTTTTATGATATCCATATTCGGTGATCCTTTCTATCTTTTTTATATTTCTCCGCTCATACGCGCTATCTCGTTACAGCTCACACGCTCCATTTGCAAAACATCCATTCTGGACATATCTGTAACTTCGCGTCATTTTCTATCGTATCATATCATACATTCTTCCGGTTGTCATTTTCTGATGCACATGTTAGAATCATGTCTTAAAGGAGGCAAATTATAATATGTACGAACAAAATGAAAATCCCTGGAACGATTCGCAAAACCAGCAGAATCAACAGGAACCGTTTCGCCGCAATCCCGCACCGGGAAATGCATCCAACGGACTGGCTGTGGCTGCACTGATCTGTTCCATTCTGAGTATTGTATCCGTTTGCTGCCTGTACGGTGCTTTCGTCTTTGGCGGACTGGCAATTATTTTTGCCCTGCTCTCCAGAGGCTCCAGAAAAAAAGCTGCCGGACCGGCTCGTACCGCATTGTTGCTGGGCACCGCAGGTGTTCTCATCAGTGTAGTGATCACAATCGGAAGTTTTATCTCTGTCAGTCGTCAGTATGGTGGCTTTGACAAGTTTCTGGAACGTTATACTTACACGCTGGAACACAACTTCGGCATCGATCTGAACCCGAATGGAAGCGATTCCAACACAGATAACGGTAATAATAATTCCGGAAGTGATTCCATTTTTGACCTGAATGGTTCACAGGAAGCTTTATAAAAACGGTTCAATCCCCGTTTTCATATAAAACAGATTTTTTAATATAAAATGTATGATCACGATAACAAGTGAAGCATAAATCCATGCATGCCGATACTTCATCCCAATGGGAATCCGATGATGGCTGATCCGGTCAACACTCTGGCTGAACATAAACCAGAAATATACTGCCACCGCATAAAAAACCATCGGATAATCTACGGCACATACCAGAAATCTGCCAGAAAGCAGTGCTTTCACAGATCTGGTTCCACCGCACCCCGGGCAAAAATATCCGGTCAGGCGATGAAAAACACATGGGGGCATCTGCCCGGAAATAGAAAAATCAGGAAAAAAGATACGTTTTCCAGCGATTAACGCTGCTACTGTAATCAGTACGATCCATCCCCAGTGATATAACTGGGTTTCTAACGTTGTTTCCTGTTTCTTCATATGTGCTTCCTCCTTGTTCTCTCACTATTTTAACAGATTGGAGCATGATATCAATATGAAATCTTTTGCAGATTTAAAAGCAAATGCCAGAGCTGCTTTGCTTGGACGCTACAGCACCCTGATCGGTGCCGGTCTGATCAGCTGGCTGATCTCCGCCCTGCTTGAAACGCCATTTTCCAGAATGCTTCAGGAAGGTGTCTATTACACCCGTTTCATCCGCATCATCTGGGGATATACCGGTATGGTCTTTGTCAGTCTGGTCGGTGCATTATTTACCATTGGAACAATGTACATGCATGTAAAAGCAGCAAAAAATAACAGACCTGTGCTTGCAGATCTTCTGTTTCCATTTAAAAACCGTCCGGACAAATTCATTGGCTGTCAGTTTTTGCTGATTCTGATTTCCTTTGTATGCACCCTTCCGGGCACAATTGTATCCATCATTGCAGCAGTTTACACAACAAGTGATATTTCCGTGTTACTGATCGTTGGAATGGCTTTACTGGCAATCGGCTGTATTATCCTGATTGTTCTTACGATTTCGCTTTCACAGTCTCTGTATCTGCTGATCGATCATCCGAATCTGCGTGTGATCGAAGCAATGAGCGAAAGTATGCGGTTGATGAAGGGACGTAAAATGCGCTATTTTCTGCTGGAGCTTTCCTTCATCGGATGGATCCTGTTAGGATGCCTGACACTGGGAATCGGTCTCTTATGGATTCTTCCATATATGACCCAGACAAATACACAATTTTATCTGGATCTGACACAGCAGCAGACAGAACAGAATGTTTACATGTAATACTTGTAAGATGCAGCGTTCCCTGCTATATAAACTATTTTCTAAGCATAAAAACAGGACCAATTCTTTCGAACGGTCCTGTTTTTTATATCTTCTTTCTATCTTAAACTTCTTAACCTGTTTTCCTGATTAGTCCTCGATAAATTTATCATGTGCTGCGCGCATTGCTTTATCTACATCTTTCTCGTCTACCAGAACGGTTACACGGATCTCAGATGTTCCGATCATACGGATATTAACACCTACATTGTAAAGTGCCTCAAACATACCTGCTGCAACGCCCGGATGTGTCTGCATACCAGCACCAACGATGGATAATTTTGCAACAGTCGGATCTGCCTCGATTTTCTGTGCTTTTACGCGTGCTGCATTGTCTTTCAGAACTTTTACTGCCTCATCCATCTGGTCACGGGATACGGTAAAGGAAATATCTTTTGTGCCGTCACGACCGATAGACTGTAAAATAATATCTACGTTGATGTTCTTCTTTGCAAGAAGATCAAAAATCTTAAATGCCATTCCCGGCTCATCTTTAATACCAATAATTGCGATTCTCGCTGCGTTTTTATCTACTGCTACTCCACTAACAAGCATGCCTTCCATTTCTGTTTCCTCCTTAACAACTGTTCCTTCTGCTCTGTTTAAACTTGAACGTACGACTAACTGCACACCATATTTTTTTGCAAGCTCAACAGAACGGTTATGAAGAACTTTTGCTCCAAGTGTTGCCAGTTCAAGCATCTCATCGTATGTGATTTCTTTCATTTTCTTTGCGTTTGGAACCACACGCGGATCTGCTGTGTATACACCCTCTACATCGGTGTAGATCTCGCAGGCATCTGCATGCAGGGCTGCTGCCAGTGCAACAGCAGTGGTATCAGAACCTCCACGTCCCAGAGTTGTGATATCGTCGTATTTATTAACACCCTGAAAACCAGTAATGATAACGATCTTACGCTGCTCCAGCTCATTGAAAATACGCTCGGTATCGATACGTTTGAATTTTGCATTGCTATATGCAGAAGTTGTATGCATAATTACCTGAAATGCATTCAGGGATACCGCAGAAACACCAAGTGCCTGCATTGCCATAGACATCAGTGCAACAGAAGTCTGCTCACCGGTTGCCAGAAGCATATCCATCTCTCTTTTGGAAGCTTTCGGATTAATGTCATGTGCCATCTCGATCAGATGATCTGTTGTCTTTCCCATTGCGGACAGAACAACAACCACGTCATTTCCTGCTTCATAATCTTCGATACATCTTTTTGCTACATTAAAAATTCTTTCTTTATCAGCTACAGAACTGCCGCCGAATTTCTTTACTATTAGCATGTCTTCCTCCCAAATAAGTAATCTATGATTTCATGGCCACACGCCACGTAGTTTCCACTCGACTCGCCCTCAGCTTCATTGTACTTCCAGTCATGCTGCTGAAAATCTGTGCTGTCATATAACAGATATGGCACACTGTCGGATGAATGTGTCCGCATGCAGATTGGCGTCGGGTGATCCGGGAGTACCAGCATACGGAAATCCTCTCCCGCTGCTTCCAGTCCTTCCTTCACCGGCTTAATGACTCTGGAATCCAGATACTCAATTGCTTTTACCTTACGCTCAACGCTGCCCTGATGACCCATCTCATCCGGAGCCTCGACGTGGATATATGCAAAATCATACCCTTCTTTGGTCAATACGTCAATCGCTGCCTGTGCTTTTCCTTCATAATTTGTATTCAATCCACCATTTGCGCCCTCTACTTCAATTACTTTCATGGATGCGCCCACTGCAATTCCTTTTAACAGATCCACTGCTGAGATCATCGCACCTTTCAGATGTGTTTTCTCTTCAAAGGAAGAAAGTGCCGGTTTTGTACCTGCGCCCCAGAACCAGCAGGAGTTTGCCGGATTGAGTCCTTTTTTCTTACGTTCCACATTAATCGGATGGTTTACCAGAATGTCATAACTTTTCTTCATCATTTCACGAAGTACGGCATCCTCCGGAAGATACTGACCAATCGTCTGACCAAGCACATCATGCGGCTGTGTCAGTTCTACCACTTCTCCGCGATCCCAGATCAACAGATGACGGTAGCTGGTTCCTACATAAAATTTATAGGTCTCATTTTCCAGTCCTTCTCTGACTGCATCCAGTAAAACGGCTGCATCTGCGGTACTAATCTCACCGGAACTGTGATCGATGATCGTACGGTCCTCATAATTTTCTTCCTCTTCGGACAGGGTGACCAGATTACAGCGAAGTGCAATATCTGTATCCTTCATATCCACACCAATGCTGAGTGCCTCCAACGGAGAACGACCGGAATAATAAATTCTCGGATTGTAGCCCAGTACGGAGAGGTTTGCGGTATCACTGCCCGGTTTCATTCCATCCGGGATCGTGTGTACCATTCCAATCTCTGATACTGCTGCCAGCTGATCCATTGTCGGCGTCTCTGCATAGGCAAGCGGGGTCTGATCGCCAAGTTCGGCGATCGGACGGTCTGCCATTCCATCTCCTAAAACCACCACGTATTTCATCACTTTTTACCTCTGTTTATTTTTATTTTTTTACTCTCACAAACACTTTTTCACATTTTATTTGCACATGCAAACAGAATGTTTCTTATTTTACACGAATGCACTGAAGCACTTCACCAAGTTCTGCCTCTGCTTTATCATATGCAAAGCCATCCATTTCTGCTGTAACAAATGCGTTCTCGCCTGTCACACCCTCTGCCTGTACATAGGAAACGCTTCCAAAAGCTTTCTCGATTGCAGCTTTGTCTGCTGTTGTACGGACAAAATATTTATTTTTGAGCTGTCTGTAATCAGCAAGCTCCAGTTTTTCCTTGCGCCATTCCACCGGAATATTCTCATCCAGATGTTTTGCGATCTCAACGATATCTGCAACAACTGCACTTGCGGTCGGAAGTTTTCCAGCTCCACTGCCGTAAAACATTGCATCGCCAAGGACATTTCCATGTACAAATACTGCGTTGAATACGTCATTTACATTGTACAGCGGATGTGTCGGCTCCAGCATAAACGGTGCTACCAGAGCACAGTAGCTGTCACCTGTCTGATAGCTGGATGCAAGAAGTTTGATGCTTCTTCCAAGTGCTTTTGCATATTTGATATCAGTTGCTGTGATCTTTGTGATTCCCTCGGTATGGATATCCTGGAAATCAACCTGCTGTCCGCATACCAGAGATGTCAGGATTGCGATTTTTCTGCAGGCATCATGTCCCTCGATATCAGCGGTCGGATCTGCCTCTGCATATCCTTTCTGCTGTGCATCCTTTAATACATCTTCAAATTCGGAACCTTTTTCAGACATTTTTGTCATCATATAGTTTGTGGTTCCGTTTAAGATACCGGATACTTCTTCGATCACATCTGCGGTCAGGCAGGAATTTAACGGACGGATGATCGGGATTCCACCGCCTACACTTGCCTCAAACATGCAGTTCACGTTATGCTCTTTTGCAAGGCGGATCAACTCCGCTCCTTTCTCTGCAATCAGAGCTTTATTAGAAGTAGCAAAATGCTTGCCACTCTCAATTGCCTGTTTTGCAAATGTATATGCAGGCTCTACACCACCCATGGCTTCTACCACAATGGCAACTTCCGGATCGTTCTGGATCACTGCATAATCATGTACGATCTTATCCTCCATCGGATCACCCGGAAACTCACGCAGATCTAAGATATATTTGACGAAAATCTCGTCTCCTACACGTTTTGTGATACTGTCTTTGTTTACTTTTAAAACTTCTACTACACCGGAACCGATTGTTCCGTAGCCTAATACTGCAATTTGAATCATCGTTTGTTCACTCCCTGGCTAATATTTTTAAATAATGAATGCCCTGCTGTTCCTCAATCGTATTTACCATCTGTGAAATATCACCGGTTTCGTTTAACACATCCACACTGAGTGTCAATGATGCAATGCCATTGACCGGAATACTCTGATGAATGGTAAGGATATTTGCATGATAGTCCGCCACAATACGCAATACCACAGACAAAAGTCCCGGTTCATCATCTAACTGAATCACCATGGTGATCGTCTTTCCTTTTGCATTATCATGGAACGGGAAAATATCATCTTTGTATTTATAAAAAGAGCTGCGGCTGATGCCGACATTTTCTGCTGCTTCCTGAACAGAAGCCGCTTTTCCTGAATCCAGCAGTCTCTTTGCTTCAACTACCTTCAATAAAACCTCCGGTACCGCTTTTTTCTTCAGGACAAAATATTTTGTTTTTTCTGCCATCTTATTCCTCCTGTGTTCTTCCCAGAGATACATCTGTTCTCACAGTAAGGATATAGTATCATAATCGCACATTGTATGCAAGCCTGACTTTGAAGTTTTTTTCACAATTTTACGAATGGCACAATTCAAATCGAATGCTTGTAAAATTTAGTGCATGATTCTAACTCACATAAACTGACTTATTCTTTTCAGAATCAATGCACATCCTCGCAGAACACTTACCCAAAAAAGGTGTGTATTCGCTCCTCGCAAATACACACCTTTCTCTTTATTATTTTACTTCTGATCATATCTCCCACTCTCCATGTTTCCATGAAAAGGAAGCAGGAGATTTTTCATTTGTCTGTGCCTGTTAAAATGCTAAAAACTGCGTCCACCACCGCCAAAGGAACGTCCACCGGCTCCCTGATGAATGGTACTGGTACCGCCGCCTCCACCACCGTTTTTCGGTGGATCTTTCGGAATCTTTCTTCGGGTCACAAACTGGCGTACAAAGTGATCTTCATTTCTGCGCAGATTGATCTGTGCATGCTCTCTGGCATTGTAATGGTATCTGCCAAATTTTAACCGATACTTTCCTGTAATGACCAGACAGAAGATCAGGCATGCTGCCACACCAAGCACTGCGGCAATCGCGATCTCTCCATAGGAAAGAAAACGATGATTGGTAGAGCTTGCATAGTAAATGCCCTGATCCTCATCATAGATTGTCATATTTTTCGCTGTGTTGGAAGTATAATAGCTTTCCGTATCTTCAAGCATTGCGATCATTGCCTGTGTATAGTCGCCCTCTCCGGCATACGTTACTGCATCATCCAGCATTTCATCAATCTGACTGTCACCGACATACTCATAGGCTTCGCCAGCAGTTGCGATGTAAAAAGACCGACTATCCATGTTGAGCAGATACGCTATACCGTCATCACTTTCCGTACATTCATTAAACTGCTCCTCTGCATAATCCCGATCTGATGTAACCGATGCATCGTTCACCGTCAAAATAATCAGATCCCATCCGGTTTTATCTTCTACCTCATCTGCCACTTTTGTGATCTCATCGATCTCATCCTCTGACAGTATTCCTGCAGCATCATAAACCTGTCGTTCCGATGCATAGGCAGGATGCAGCGTTGTCAGGCAAAATACTGCACCAAAAACTGCGCTCAGTACATAACGCCACTTTCTGTTTCTATTCTGCTTCTGTTTCATTTTCATCCCCTGTCTTACCTGTGTGCTGATCCTTTTCCTGCTTTTATAGGCTATGTAAAGAAAAGATAACCAACAATAAGCATGATCACAAAAACAATTGCTCCGATCAAAATACCGATGGATAACACTTTCTTACGGTCAATCGGAAGTTCACCAAAAGTTTTTCCATTCTGACCATTCATGGAATAGTAATAAATCTTTCCATTGGCGCCTTTGTAAGTCACAGTCCACACCGGAAGCAGCGTATAAGCCCAATGTTCATCCACCGTGCGGATATGATCTGACAGAACATGTACGCCGGTATAGCCCTGAATCGTATCTTCCAGCATATCCCGTGTATATTTTTGCACCTCACCTCGTACTTCGTCCTGCAATTCGCAATACTCGATATCACGTTTTTCTGCATAGAAGCCGGACAGATATCCCATATGAAACGGTTCCGCTTTGGAAAAATCATACGGTAACACGCCTTCTGCCAGCACCTGATCTGATTTTTTCAGCGCATGCTTCGTAATCTCATTCAGGGAAACCCTTCCTTCCCGTTCCATCCGGAAAATACGTGTCTCCGTAAATTCTTCGTCTCCAGATACCCAGACACGGATTTTACTTCCCTCGGCACTCAGTGCACCATCCACCTCGGCATTGTATACCCAGTAAGGGAAATAGATACCGGTCAGCTTTTCAATCTGGTTCTTCTGAAAGAATGCATTCGGCACAAATTTCTTTTTCTGTACAAAATCCAAGAAATGATCTTCTGCCTGTTTCCGGTCAATTTCAAACGGAATGATCTGATCCGGATGAAATTCTCCCGTCAATTGTTCTGAGAGAAGCACCGGATTGTGACAATAATAACAAAAAGTTGCCGCTGTGGTCTGATCTGTTACAATCTGAGCACCACAGCTTGGGCAGGTATACACAACAGCAGACGCACCCTGATCTGCCGCTTCTGCATCATCAGAAGCAGCCTGTTCAAATGCTTCCGTGCCAGCTCCGGATTCTGCAGTCTGTGCAGAATCCGAAGTGTCCTGCGCCTTAGTATCTTCGGTTTCGATCTCATCCAAAGCGAAATCGGAACCGCAATATTCACATTTATATTTCTGACTTTTCGGGTCAAAAATCAACTCGCCGCCACAATTGGGGCATTTTATACTGATGGTTGACATATATTTCCTCTTACGCTTTCGGTTTGCCACACTCAGAGCAGAATTTTCCGGTATTTACTGCCCCGCAGCTACAGGTCCATGGTGCTTCCGGTGCCGGTTTTCCACATTCGGTGCAGAATTTGCCACTGTTTACTGCACCACAACTACAGGTCCATGTGGTCGGTATCGGTTTGCCGCACTCAGAACAGAATTTTCCGGTATTTACTGCCCCGCAGCTACAAGTCCAGCCATTGGAAGCTGTGTTCTGCTGTGCTGCCTGTGCCTGCTGACGATTCATCTCCATCTGGCGGATATTTGCCTCAGATGCAGCGCCCATGACACCTGCTCCTGCCTGCATTCCCATACCCATGCCCATAAATCCGGATACGGAACCTGCTGCATTGGAACCTGCTGCTTCCATTCCGCGCGCTACGGAACCCTGTACATAGCCTTCACGGATCGTCGGATCAGAGAGCATTGCGCCCTGATTTCGCATATTAATCAGTTTTGTAGATGCATCATCATAGGAAATGCTTGCAATACCAACGGATGCAATCTCCACGCCACGGTTCTGCTTCCAGTCCTCATCCAAAATATTGGACATGTATTTGCCAAGTTCCCGTCCTTTGGATGTCACAAAGGAAATTCTTGTGCCGTCCGCAGACATCTGATTGATAGCTGACTGCAGTGCCTCTAAAAATTCATCCAGAAACTGCTCATTTACATCTGACACTTCTACCTGTGCCATATTCCGCGGAATTACTTCCGCATAGAATTTCAGCGGATCACTGATGCGGATGGAATAGGTTCCATGTGTCCGTAAAAACAGCTCTGCATTATAAAAGTTATCAAAATAATTGATCGGATTTCTTGTACCAAATTTGATGCCTTTGATCTCCTGCAGATTCAGATAATATACTTTCTGTTCTGTCGGAGACTGTCCGCCGTATTTGATACGCTCAAATGTAGCCTCCATGGCACTGGAAAAATCTCCGTTAAACAAAGAAGGTTCCATGTCATTTTTTACTTCAAAATATCCCGGCTCTGCCGTATAGTCAATAATCTTGCCGCCATCGGTCAGGATCATAAACTGATTATCATACACATGAATGACAGAACCATCCGAAATCACATTTCTGCTGCCTTTCCGGTTCTGGGATTTTTTATTCATCAAAACGCCCGGTGTCATCAATGTCTGCGCGCCCATATCTGCCGGTTCGATTACTTCTAACCACTGATCTGCCAGACCTGAACTGATACTTTTTACTGCTGCTCGAATGATTCCCATGGTAATTTCTCCTTTTTGCTTTTACGTATGCTCAGAATCTCCAAAACAAGATCTTCAAAACAAAAAATACTGAGCGTACAACTCTATGCTTCCTGGTCGTTTTTAGACAATGTGATCCATTTCAGATATGCGTTGATAAACAGATCGATATTTCCATCCATGACACTGTCCACATTTCCGGTTTCTGCGTTGGTACGATGATCTTTTACCATCGTATATGGCTGCATAACATAGGAACGGATCTGATTTCCCCAACCAATCTCTGTCACATCACCACGAATGTCTGCCGCTTTTTCTGCATTTTCCTGCTGTTTTAACAAATACAGTTTTGCTTTCAGCATCTGCATTGCTTTATCTTTATTCATATGCTGAGACCGCTCATTCTGGCACTGCACCACGATACCTGTCGGTAAATGCGTAATACGGATGGCAGAAGATGTCTTGTTGATATGCTGACCACCGGCTCCACTGGAACGGTAGGTATCGATACGCAGATCATCGTCGTTGATCTCTACTTCCACATCTTCTTCGATATCCGGCATAACATCACAGGATACAAAGGAAGTCTGACGTTTTCCTGCCGCATTGAATGGAGAAATACGAACCAGTCTGTGGACACCTTTTTCTGATTTCAGGTAACCATAGGCATTTTCGCCATGTACCTGGAATGTTACAGATTTGATACCTGCTTCCTCACCATCCAGATAATCCAGCACTTCCACTTCAAATCCTTTGGAAGAAGCCCATCTGGTATACATACGGTACAACATGCTTGCCCAGTCACAGGACTCAGTGCCGCCTGCTCCTGCATGCAGCGTCACAATTGCATCGTCTCTGTCATACTCGCCGGAAAGCAATGTCTTCATACGAATATTTTCAAAACTTGTTTCAAATTCATCCAGCAATTCCTGAATCTCCGGAATAACTTCCGGATCATTTTCTTCATATCCCATCTCGATCATAAGTTCCATATCTTCCATCTGGGAGGTCAGCTGACGATAAATCTCCACATCATCTTTTTTACTTTTGAGCTCTTTCATAAGCTCCTGGGAACGCTCCGGATCATTCCAGAAATCCGGCTCCTCCATCTTCCGCTCTAACTCCTGAATCCTCTGCTCTTTGTTAGCGAGGTCAAAGTGAATCCCTTACTTCCTGGAGCGGGTGTTTGTATGCGTTCAATGTTGTTTTGAACTGGTCTAATTCAACCACCGAAATCACCTCTTTCTCTTGATCAGGATGTTTCATCCTGTCTATAAATCAACAGAAATGAACCAGAACTGCGTTGGATCCATTTCTGTCCCTCTTTCACATACTTATATGATATTTATACGGTATGTCCTTTTGCTTTGATCACATCAATGACCTGATCTACATATTTCTCACAAAGACTTTCTGTCTCTGCTTCCACCATGACACGGATCACCGGCTCAGTTCCACTCTCACGAACAAGAATACGTCCGGTATCACCCAATGCTTCTGCCACTTTTGCTACTGCCTGCTGTACATCAGCATCATTCTGTGCTTCTGGTTTACTCTTTACTCTTACATTTTTGAGTACCTGTGGGTAAATGGTCACCGGCTCAGCCAGTTTACTTAACGGCAGTTTCTTTGCCAGCATAACTTCCATCATTTTCATGGATGTTAAGATACCATCACCTGTGGTTGCATATTTGCTGAAAATAATGTGTCCGGACTGCTCCCCACCGATACGATGACCATTCTGAACCATGTTCTCATATACATATTTATCGCCAACTGCAGTTTTTTCGTAGTTGATGCCAGCTTCATCAAACGCTTTGTACAGACCAAAGTTTGACATAATTGTTGTTACAACCGTATTGTTCAGCAGTTTTCCTCTCTCTTTCATATATTTACCATAAATATATAAGATCAGATCTCCATCAATGACATTTCCTTTTTCGTCTACTGCGATACAACGATCTGCATCTCCATCGTAAGCAAATCCAACATCCAGATTGTTGTCTTTTACAAATTTCTGAAGTACTTCAATGTGTGTGGAACCTGCATGATTATTAATGTTTGTTCCATCCGGCTCTGCGTTGATGACATATGTTTTTGCGCCAAGGGCATCAAATACACTCTTTGCGATCATCCATGCACTTCCGTTTGCACAGTCAAGACCAACACGGACATTTTTGTAAGAATAGGTAGCCAGTGAGATCAGATATCCAACATAACGGTTTCTTCCTGCTGCATAATCTACCGTGCATCCAATCTCCTCGCGGACAGCAAACGGTACATCTTCCATTTCTTCTCCAAAGAGATTTAATTTTCCGTCAATGTAATCCTCGATGTAGGAAATGGTTTTCTCATCCATCTTCTCGCCGTTGCCATTGATCAGTTTGATACCGTTATCATAAAATGGATTGTGGCTTGCGGAGATCATAATACCACAGTCAAAATCCTCTGTTCTTGTTACATAAGATACAGACGGAGTTGTGGTTACATGAAGCAGGTATGCATCTGCACCTGAAGCAGTCAGTCCTGCAACCAGAGAATACTCTAACATGTAACTGGAACGTCTTGTGTCTTTTCCAATTACGACTTTGCATTTTTTTCCTGTAATCTGATGATAATACCATCCGATAAAACGTCCTACTTTGTATGCATGCTCTACTGTTAAATTCTTGTTAGCTTCTCCACGGAAGCCGTCTGTTCCAAAATATCTTCCCATTCTAATTCCTTTCCATTTTTATGTAGACTAGTTAAAAATCTACCTTTGTGTTCCCGTATATTACAATTTTGTTTTTCAAATGTTTTACAGCTTATCCTGTAACTGCTGCAGGATCAGATCTACACATTCTTCTACACTGTGCTGACTGGTATCGATTACCGCATCCGGATGTTCCGGCGCTTCATATGGGCTTGTCACACCGGTAAAATAATCCAGCTCGCCTTTTCGTGCCATCTGGTATAAGCCCTTGATGTCCCGGCGTTCACATTCCTCGATCGGTGTGCTTACATATACTTCCATAAAAGCATCTCCGATAATCTCACGGGCATTCTGACGATCCTGTGCAAATGGAGAAATGAAGGATGTTAAAACGATCAATCCCGCATCATTCATCAACTTGGAAACTTCAGCAATTCTTCGAATATTTTCAATACGGTCTGCTTCACGGAAACCAAGGTTTTTATTTAAGCCCATACGGACATTGTCGCCATCCAGCAGCATTGTATGTTTGCCCATTGCCACCAGACGTTTCTCCAGCTCATTTGCCAGTGTGGATTTGCCGGAACCGGACAGACCGGTGAACCAGATTGTCTTTGCACTCTGTCCTAACTGTTTTTCACGGAAATCCCGGGTAATGTCCATATTATGCCAGGTAAGCTGATGCTCACGGTTCAATGTCTGCTCCACTACACCACATGCTGAAGTCATGTGGCTGACACGATCGATCAAAATCAGGGAACCTAAAGCATTATTCTTCTCAAATTTATCGAAAACCAGTTTGGAAGCAGTTGAAATCTCACAGCGGGCAATCTCGTTTTTATAAATTGCATCCGCATAAACTTCCTCCCCGGAATTGACATCAATTTTATATCTGATATTCATGATGGTTGCCGGAACACTCTGCGTTCCAAGCTTTAACAGAAAATTCTTTCCTTCCACCAGTTTTGTATCGTCCATCCAAAGCAGCGTTGCAGAAAACATGGAATTTACATTCAACGTCGTATTCTCCACTAAAACGCATCCTCTGGAAATATCAATCTCTGTATCTAACTGAATCGTCACCGCATGACCGACAGAACTTGTCTGTACTTCTTTGTCACCTTCGTAAATCAGTTTTACTGACGCAGTCTCTCCACTTGGCAATACCTGAATCGTATCACCCACAGACACGCTGCCGCTCTCGATCTGTCCCTGAAAACCGCGAAACGTATGATCCGGTCTGCAGACACGCTGTACCGGCATCGTGAATCCGGTTTCTGTCGGGTTCTCTTTGACATCGATGGTCTCCAGATAATCCAGTAAGGTCTTGCCTTTATACCATGGCATATGGTTCGACCATTTGGTGATATTATCCCCTTCGGTTGCTGATACCGGGATCATCTGTGCGGTACTGTAGTCAAATTCTGCCAGTAGCACTTTAATGTCTTTTTGAATCTTTTTGAATTTATCCTGCTGATAATCAATCAGATCCATTTTGTTAATAGCAAACACAAAATGCTTGATTCCCATCAGGGAACAGATCCGTGTATGCCGTCTTGTCTGTGTCAGAACTCCCTGACTTGCATCTACCAGAATGACTGCCAGATCTGCAAAAGAAGCTCCAACTGCCATATTTCTTGTATATTCTTCATGACCAGGTGTATCTGCCACGATAAAGGAGCGGCGTTCTGTCGTAAAATAACGATATGCCACATCAATGGTAATTCCCTGTTCACGCTCTGCCATCAGACCATCTAAAAGAAGGCTGTAATCAATTGCCCCGCCTCTGGATCCAACTTTGGAATCCAGTTCCAGTGCGCGCTCCTGATCCGCAAACAATAATTTTGCATCATAGAGCATATGTCCGATTAAGGTGGATTTTCCATCATCCACACTTCCACATGTAATAAATTTCAATAATGCGTTCATCTAGAAGTAGCCCTCCCTTTTCCGTTTCTCCATGCTGGCTGCACCGCCATCTTTGTCAATCACACGGCTGGTACGTTCCGAAGATACCGCACTTAAGGTTTCCTGAATGATCGCATCCAGTGTATCCGCATCGGACTCCACACCGCCGGAAAGCGGATAACATCCAAGGGTACGGAAACGGACTTTTTTCATCATCGGTTTTTCTCCCGGAAGCAGCCGCATACGGTCATCATCTACCATGATCAGATTACCGTCACGCTCTACGACAGGGCGCTCTGCTGCAAAATACAGCGGCACGATATCAATGTTTTCCCGCTTGATATACTGCCAGATATCCTTTTCTGTCCAGTTGGAAATCGGAAATACGCGAATACTTTCGCCTTTATTGATCTCCGTATTGAACAGCTTCCACATCTCCGGGCGCTGGTTCTTCGGATCCCATGCATGTTCTGCATTACGGAAAGAGAAAATACGCTCCTTGGCACGGCTCTTTTCCTCATCACGTCTGCCGCCGCCAAAAGCTGCGGTAAAACCATATTTATTCAAAGCCTGTTTTAATGCCTGTGTCTTCATAATATCCGTGTAGGCTGCTCCATGGTCAAAGGGATTAATTCCCTGACGAACACCTTCCTCATTGATATATTCCAACATCTCAATGCCGTATTTCTCTGCAACTTTATCACGAAACGCAATCATTTCTTTGAATTTCCATGTAGTATTTACATGTAAGAATGGAAATGGCGGTTTCTCCGGATAAAATGCTTTCAATGCAAGGTGCAGCATAACGGAAGAATCTTTTCCGAGGGAATAAAGC
>NZ_JRFU01000004.1 GCF_003122485.1 Eubacterium ramulus | reverse complement strand
TACTCACCACTTGCAGAAGTGGGAGTCTCAACTCAGACTGAGATGAAAATGATTGTTTGAGGATAAAGAGTGAGTCATTCGTATAAGTATGATTTCTATATTCTTCTTGAAAAAAGTACAAGAAGTATTCTTCAAAAAATAATTTGTGCAGGTGTGAAAGACATGACAAAAGTAAAGATATGCGGTCTGAGCAGACTGGAGGACATCGAAGCAGTCAATACATATGGCGCTGATTATGCAGGATTTGTCTTTTTTGAAAAAAGCAAACGAAATATCAGCTATGAAAAATCAGAGATGTTATTAAAAGAATTGAAAAAAAATCCGAATATCCAGTCTGTTGCGGTGTGTGTCAGTCCATCAAAGGATGAAGTGAAACGGATGCAGAATCTGGGATTTGATCTGATCCAGATTCATGGAACCATCCCAGCGGACTGCCAGTCAGACGGCGGTCTGGCACTGTGGCAGGCGGTAAATATCGCAGGAAGTACAGAGGTAGATGCAGATGAGCTGTTTATACAGTCACCGAACATCCAAGGTTATGTGGTAGACGGAGCGGAATATGGATCCGGTAAAACTTTCGGATGGGAAGCAGAAGAAAAAACATTTGTATTTCCGGAAAAATTGAAAATACAGAACCGGCAGTTTATTTTAGCAGGCGGTCTGAATATAGAAAACGTGCAAACCGGAATCCATATGCTGCACCCGGACGTGGTAGATGTCAGCAGTGGTGTGGAACGGGACGGAGTCAAAGATGCAGCTTTGATTCGGAAATTTATTTCAGCCGCAAAGCACTGCTAAGAAGCCGCAAGGTATAATGAGTGTAAACGAGTCAGCATGCTGATATGATTGGCAAGTGACGAGTGTTGATTATGAGCTGTTTTAGCTCATGATATAACTTATAAAAATTCGATTCGAAAAATACAAAGTAACATTTGATAGAGGCAGAAAGGTAAAAAACATGAACAAGAAAAATACATATTATGGAGAATTTGGTGGACAGTACGTGTCCGAGTCATTAATGAATACATTAGAGGAACTGGATGAGGCTTTTGAGGCAGCCATCAAAGATCCGGAGTTTATCGATCAGTATAACTATTATCTGAAACAGTATGTCGGACGTGAGACACCATTATATTATGCAGAACGTCTCAGCAAAAAATACGGTACAAAAATCTATCTGAAACGTGAAGATTTAAATCATACCGGTGCCCACAAGATCAACAACGTTATCGGTCAGATCCTTCTGGCAAAACGTATGGGTAAAAAGAAAGTCATCGCAGAGACCGGAGCAGGTCAGCATGGCGTGGCAACAGCAACTGGCGCAGCACTGTTTGACATGGAATGCACCGTTTACATGGGAAAAGAAGATATTGAGCGTCAGGCATTGAACGTAATGCGTATGGAAATGCTTGGTGCAAAAGTTGTCAGCGTAGAGTCAGGCAGCAACACCTTAAAAGACGCCACAAACGAAGCGATTCGTACATGGGCAAAAACAGCAGAAGATACCTTCTATGTTATCGGTTCTGCCGTAGGTCCGTATCCGTATCCGAAGATGGTCAAAGAGTTCCAGCGCGTCATCAGTAAAGAAGCAAAAGCGCAGCATTACGAAGCAGAAGGAAAACTTCCTGACGTGGTTGTGGCCTGCGTGGGCGGCGGTTCCAACTCCATCGGAATGTTTGCAGAATTTATTGACGAAAAAGATGTACAGCTGATTGGTGTGGAAGCAGCCGGACTTGGTGTAGAGACCGGAAAACATGCGGCAGCTATGGCACTTGGCGAGCCTGGAACCCTGCATGGCATGCGTTCCTATCTGCTTCAGGATGAGGATGGAAACATTCAGCTGGCACATTCTATTTCTGCCGGACTGGATTACCCGGGCGTTGGACCGGAGCATGCATATCTGCGTGACAGCGGCAGAGCACAGTACGTATCCATCACAGATACAGAGGCAATGGAGGCGCTGATGGAGCTTTGTGAATTAGAAGGAATCATTCCAGCCATCGAGAGTGCACACGCAATGGCTTATGCTTTCAAAAAAGCGAAAGAAATGACACCGGAGCAGTCCATGATCGTGTGTCTGTCCGGACGTGGTGACAAAGATGTTAATACTATTGCAAACTATCTGGCAGGAAAAGGTTATCTGAATTAATGAATCATTGACCAGATAGATGACGAAATAAAAAAACTATTTAAAACAAACAGCATGAATTAGTAAATTAAGCAATTATGGAAAATTAAATTTGGAGTAGAAGACTATGAACCGTATAGAGAAAAAATTACAGACATTACAGGAAAAAAACGAAAAAGCATTTATTACATATATTACTGCAGGACTTCCGGATATGGAGCATTGTGCAAAACTGATCCGTGCACAGGAAGAAGCAGGACTGGATATTCTGGAACTTGGTATTCCGTTTTCTGATCCGGCAGCAGATGGTCCGGTTATTCAGGATGCGTCCTACCGTTCTATTTTAAAAGGAACCAACCTGCGCAAGTGTTTTGAACTGGTAGACGGTGTCCGCAAAGACGGATGCGAGCTGCCGATCGTATTTATGATGTATTACAATACCGTGCTTCATTATGGATTAGAAGCATTTGCAGAAAAATGCGCAGAGGTTGGCGTAGACGGACTGATCATTCCGGATCTTCCGCTGGAAGAGCAGCAACCGTTAAAAGATGCACTGGCAAAACAGAATGCAACCATCCTGATCCAGTTGGTAGCGCCGGTATCTGACAAACGTATCCCGGAGATTTTGAAAGATGCAAGAGGATTTGTATATTGTGTATCCTCCATGGGTGTCACCGGTCAGGGTGCAAACTTCCATAAAGAAGTAATTTCTTATCTGAAATCTGTAAAAGAGCAGGCACAGATTCCAATCATGATGGGATTTGGTATTCGCACCACGGCAGATGTAGAGCCGATGAAAGACATTATTGATGGAGCAATTGTTGGTTCCCATTTCATCAATCTGATGGAAGAAAATCAGTATGATCTGGATGTGGCAAAAGAATACATTCAGACTTTTAAGTCAGAGCTGAAGTAAATGAGATAAAGTAGAAAAATATTTTAAGATCATAAATTCTGCATATGTACGAATTTAGAAAGAGGAATAGAGGAAAAACAGCTTTTTATATGTGCAAGAACAGATTTATGAGTAGTTGGTTGTAAAAAAGGAGAATTAGTATCATGGATATGAAGCAGGCAATTCAGAGAGTAGCAGACAGACAGGATCTGACCCGTGCAGAGGCAGAAGAAGTAATGGAGCTTCTTCTGACTGGCGCAGCCACACAGGCGCAGATCGGCGCATTTTTGACCGGATTGCATATGAAAGGTGAGACCATTGATGAGATCGTTGGTCTGGCATCTGTGCTGGCAGATAAAGCAGAGCACATTCATCCACATTCTGACAATTTTATCGATCTGGTAGGAACCGGCGGAGACTGCACCTATTCCTTCAATATTTCTACGACATCTGCTATTGTAACGGCAGCAGCTGGAGTGCCAGTGGCAAAACACGGCAATCGATCCATTTCAAGTAAGAGTGGAGCGGGTGACGTATTAGAGCAGCTTGGTGTAAATATTATGATGGAGCCGGAAAAAGTAGAGGCTTGTGTGGATGATGTCGGTATTGGATTTATGTTTGCGCAGACTTTTAATAAATCCATGCGGTTTGTAGGACAGGCGCGAAGCGAGATGGGCGTCCGTACCGTGTTTAACATTCTTGGTCCTCTGGCAAACCCATCTGGAGCAAAAGGTGTGGTAGTCGGTGTGTATGATCCGGCTCTGACGGAAACTATTGCAAATGTTATGGGACAGCTTGGTGTAAAACGTGCACTGGTAGTCAGCGGCAGAGATCATATGGATGAAATTACATTGAGCACAAAGACGGTTGTATCAGAATTAAAAGATGGAGCTGTAAAAACATATGAAATTGCACCGGAAGATTTTGGATTTAAGACCGTAGATCTGGCAGAACTGCAGGGTGGAACTGCTGCAGAAAATGCAGAGATTACACGCGCGATCCTTTCTGGAAAAGAGCAGGGAGCAAAACGTGAGATCGTGCTGCTGAATGCAGGAGCAGCTCTTTACATTGGCGGAAAAGCAGACAGTATTGCAGATGGAATCATTCTGGCAAAAGAAGCGATTGATTCTGGAAAAGCAGCAGAAGTGCTTGGAAATCTGGTAAATTATACAAAATAAGCAATAAGATGGATAAATCCTTACCGGTTGTAGGAATATTAACTATAAATATATTCATAAGAACTTATAAAATAAAAAGAACAACTGGTATGACGGCACCAATTGTTCTTTATTAATTCGTATTTATTCGCACTTGTTACGCAATGCTGTTTACTAATTTTGCTAAACGAGCAACTTTTCTGGAAGCATTGTTTTTGTGATAAACACCTTTGGATTCAGCTTTGCTGATAACGGAAGTAGCGGATACTAATGCTGCAGTAGCTGCTTCTTTATCGTTTGCTGCAACAGCTGCCTCTACTTTTTTAATAGCTGTTTTCACTGAAGAACGGATAGATTTATTTCTTTCTGTCTTTGTCTGCGCAACTAAGATTCTTTTCTTTGCTGATTTAATGTTAGCCAATCTGTACACCTCCCATGCTGAGAATTCTTAAATGATTGTTACATTAAAGCCGGACACGGACGAACTAATGTAAACATACTCATGTATTATAAGGTCGGAAATTGGAATTGTCAATAGAAAAACCGAAAAAAATGAAAAAATTGGTATAATTGTTTGTATTTTTTGAAATACTAGGATTATTTAGAAAAGTTGGGGTATTTTTTGTATGTTTGAAGTCAGAACAGACCTTGCGGTAGAGGAAAATGAACGGATTACAAAGGCGCAGGAAGAGGCAAAAGGGATCACTGTTACAGAAGAAGATTTTGAAGAGGAGCAGATTCACATTACAACCGTGCGGATTACGACGGAGAATGGGGCAAAGCAGATGGGAAAACCGAAAGGAACCTATATTACATTAGAAGCGGCGGAAATGATCGAGGATGATGAGGATTACCACAGAGAAATTTCAAAGCGGTTGGCAGAAATCCTGAAAGAACTGATTCCGGTGGAAGATAGTGGAAAAAGAGGTGTACAGAGGGGAGTTGGATCACAAAGTCGAGAGGATTCAGAAAATATAGAAAGAAAGAGCAGTACACATTTTGCTGAAGTCAATCAAAATATTGATAAAAAAGAAGAAATCGGCACATCAATTCTGGTGGCAGGACTAGGTAACCGTCTGGTAACACCGGATGCATTAGGTCCACAGGTGGCAGACAATCTGTATATTACCCGGCACATTATAAAAGAATTTGGCAGACGGGCCTATGAAAATGAACAGGTGCAGCCTATCAGTGCCATTGTACCTGGCGTTATGGCGCAGACCGGTATGGAAAGTCAGGAGATCATAGCCGGAATTATCCATGAAGTACAGCCGGATTATCTGATTGTGGTGGATGCACTGGCAGCGCGAAGCGTTCGCCGTTTAGGGCGCACGATCCAGATCACAGATACGGGAATTTATCCCGGCTCCGGTGTTGGCAATCATCGCTATAGCATTACAAAAGAAACAACGGGAATTCCGGTGATTGCCATCGGTATTCCGACGGTAGTGGAAGCAGCAACGATTGTTTATGATTCCATGTCAACATTAATTGATGAACTGGCACATGCGGAAAGTCTGCAGCCGTTAAAAAGATCCTGGGGGAAATTGACGGAAGCAGAGCATCGGAATCTGATCCGGGAACTGTTATCTCCGCAGTTAAATCATATGTTTGTGACACCAAAGGACATTGATGCGGAGATCAAGCGTATGAGTTATACGATTTCCGAAGCAATCAATCAGGCATTTTGCGGCTAAAAACATGTCATAAGAACAGGATTTCTTCATATACTTATATACGGGGAAAAGGAATGTGACATGTTGAAAATAACGAAAAAAAGAAGGCGAAAAGAAAGAAGAAAACGTATGATCACAGCAGGTGTACTGTTGATTGGCAGCAGTCTGTTTCTGTGGATCTGTATATTAGGAGTCCGTAATACCAGTCTGTGGAATCGTCTGCAATATCAGATCTGTTATCTGATGCTGAAGCAGTATGCGCCGGTGCTGACCGCAGGAGATGGGGATCAGACTGCTTATCAGATAGAAGACGATACGACGATGTATGATATGCAGTCAGAAAGTCAGCTGTCTTATGATCAGATTTTGGTAAAAAAAGATCCACAGGAGACACAGACGGTGGATGATTCTGCTGGAAATAGTGATACCGATGCAAATCAAACAGATCCTGAGAATACACAATCAAATGAAGCTGATGCATCATCGGGTGACGTGGCTACGACAGCTGTGTCGGCAGGTGGAAATGCAGTATCTCTGGAAAAATTAAATGATTTTGATTATCTGATTCAACATTATTATACCGTGGATAAGTCCACCACGATTAATAGCTCTCAACTTGTGGTGCAAAATCTGCTAAATAAAGATTGTACGATTCAGAAAACAACAGAAGATGTGCCGCAGATTCTGATCTATCATACCCACGGTTCCGAAGGTTATGCGGATTCCACACCGGGAGATCCAAATACTTCCGTGATTGCTGTGGGAAACCGACTGACGCAGCTTTTGCAGGATACATATGGCTATCACGTTTTACATGATACAGGAATTTATGACACGGATCGGGATCATGCCTACAATGTGGCAGCACCTGTGATCCAGAAAATTTTACAGGATCATCCGTCCATTGAAGTGGTGATCGATCTGCATCGTGACGGTGTGGCAGATACCACGCGTCTGGCAGCAAATATCAATGGCGTGGATATGGCGCAGGTGATGTTTTTTAACGGATTGAGTAAAACAACCGCTACTGGAGATATTGATTATCTGCGCAACCCTTATATCGAAGATAATCTGGCAATGTCTCTGAAAATGCAGCTTGCCGCCACAGAACTGTATCCGGGTTTTACAAGGAAAATTTATCTGAAAAGTTATCGTTACAATATGCATCTTTGTCCAAAATCACTATTGATCGAAGTGGGCGCCCAGACAAACACTCTGCAGGAGGCAGTCAATGCCATGGATCCGCTGGCACAGGTGCTGGATCGGGTGCTGAGTGGGAAATAGTTAAGAATGATAAAAAACACTTCCTATTTAACTAAAATTAGTGTATAATACTAAATTAATAAGTATTCGTGTCGGTTCTGACAGAAATTCCAAGGATGAATCATTTTTTATAATGTATTTAAAAATGTTTTTGTTTCAGTTTGATCGGGACAGAGGTCCATTCATATTACAGGAACCAAATGAATTACATCAGATAGTTTACTGGAGGGTATATTTTAAATGAGAGAAAAGTACGAGAGCTTATCGCTTGCTGTTTTAAAAGACCTTGCCAAGACAAGAGGATTAAAAGGAGTATCTGCTTTAAAGAAGGCAGATCTCATTGAACGTATGCTGCAGGAAGATGAGAAAGAAGTAGCAGTGGAAAAGGCAAAAGCAGCAGAAGAAAAGGCAACAGAAGAGAAGAAGACAGAAGAAAAGACAGAGTCAAAAGATAATGCAGAGGAAGCAGCAAAACCTGCAGGCAGAACCTATGTCAGAGAGCGTAAACCGGGACGTTACAGCACCAGAACAAATACGCGCCGTGAGGACAGGGATACTTCTGACCATTCAGAAGAAAAGAAGACAGAGGAAGAATTAGAGCAGATCCGAAAGGATGAGGCATCTCTAGACAGTGGAGAACAGGCGAACGGTATTCTGGAAGTTATGCCGGACGGTTACGGATTTATCCGTTGTGAAAATTATCTGCCGGGTGACAATGACGTGTATGTGGCACCGTCCCAGATCCGCCGCTTCAATTTAAAAACAGGCGATATTGTGTGCGGAAACAAACGTATCAAATCCCAGGGTGAGAAATTCAGCGCCCTGCTGTATGTTAGCACCGTAAACGGATATCCGCCGTATGAGGCAATGAACCGTAAACCGTTTGAAGATCTGACACCAATCTTCCCGAATGAGCGTCTGCGTCTGGAAACAAAGCCAAATGAGACAGCTATGCGAATTATGGATTTGATTTCCCCAGTTGGTAAAGGGCAGCGTGGTATGATCGTTTCTCCGCCAAAAGCAGGAAAGACAACTTTATTGAAAAAAGTAGCAACCGCTGTAAAGACCAATAATCCGGACATGCATATGATCATTCTGCTGATTGATGAGCGCCCGGAGGAGGTAACAGATATCAAAGAGGCTATCGAAGGCGATAACGTAGAAGTTATTTATTCTACTTTCGACGAACTTCCGGAGCACCACAAACGTGTATCCGAAATGGTAATTGAGCGTGCAAAACGTCTGGTAGAGCATGGTCAGGATGTCATGATTCTTCTGGACAGTATCACCCGTCTGGCAAGAGCGTACAACTTAGTCGTTCCGCCAAGTGGACGTACGTTATCCGGTGGTCTGGATCCAGCGGCATTACATATGCCGAAACGATTCTTTGGTGCAGCCAGAAACATGCGTGAGGGCGGCAGCCTGACAATTCTTGCAACCGCTCTGGTTGAGACAGGAAGCAAGATGGATGATGTTGTTTATGAAGAATTCAAAGGAACCGGTAACATGGAGCTTGTTCTGGATCGCCGTCTGTCCGAAAAACGTATCTTCCCGGCCATCGACATTGTGAAGTCCGGAACACGTAGAGAAGATCTTCTTTTAGATAAAGAAGAACAGGAAGCTACTTATATTATGAGAAAAGCATTCAACGGCATGAAGTCCGACGAAGCAGTAGAAAATATACTGAATATGTTTGTTCGTACCAAAAATAATCATGAGTTCGTGGAACTTGTAAAAAAACGGAAATTTTTCTAAAAAACTGCTTGCAATAGAAAAAAGTGCATGCTATAATATGAAAGCTGTGTACCGTGAGCGCGCGGTACAGAAAGATTAACAAGTTTATTGTTTTTCATAGACGTAAGTAGAATTACAAAGAAATTTGGTATGCGAGGTGAAATTAATGAGAGAAGGAATCCATCCGGATTATTATCAGGCAACTGTAACCTGTAACTGCGGAAACACATTCGTAACAGGTTCTACAAAGAGCGATATTCACGTAGAGATTTGTTCTAAATGCCATCCATTCTATACAGGACAGCAGAAAGCAGCTCAGGCACGTGGACGTATTGATAAGTTCAACAAGAAATACGGCTTAAAATAATAGTAAGATATGTGTGAAAATCAGGTTGAGGTTGCAAAATCTCAACCTGTTTTGTTAAGCAGGAAATTTTATGTTTTCTGAGTTTGACGAAACGGAGAGGAATTTCTATGCGATATTCTGGAATTGGCGGTCAGGCCGTCATGGAAGGTGTCATGATGAAAAATAAGGAACGGTATGCAGTGGCAGTCCGTAAACCGGATCAGGAAATTGAAGTCATGACAAAAGAATATAAAGGAATTGTTCCGGGAGAAGTGTGGCAGAAGATTCCGCTGGTGCGCGGCGTGTTGAGTTTTATTGACTCTCTGGTGCTTGGAATGTCCACGCTGATGTATTCCGCTTCTTTTTTTGAGGATGAAGAAGAATCAAAGGAGAAGAAGCAGGATACCGCAGAGAAGAAAAAGGCAAAGGAAAATGCCATGATGGGCGGAACGGTAGCGTTGTCTATTATACTGGCAGTCGCTATTTTCATGATCCTGCCTTATTATCTGTCGGTACTGTGTTCCCGGTTTATTGCGAGCGATATGGTTGTAGCAGTGATCGAAGGAATCCTTCGTCTTGCAATTTTTATCGGATATATATTGCTGATCTCAAAGATGAAAGAGATTCAGCGTGTGTTCATGTATCATGGTGCGGAGCATAAATGCATCAACTGCATCGAACATGGATTGGAACTGAATGTGGAAAATGTGCGGAAGAGCTCCAAGGAGCACAAACGCTGTGGCACAAGTTTTCTGATGTTTGTCGTGATCATCAGCGTAATCTTGTTTCTGTTTATCCGTGTGGATTCTCATGCATTGCGTCTGGTGCTTCGCTTAGCGCTGGTGCCGGTGATCGCGGGCGTTTCCTATGAGCTGCTGCGTGCAGCAGGCCGTAGCGATAATCCGGTGATCAATCTGATCAGTAAACCGGGTTTGTGGATGCAGGGACTGACCACAAAGGAGCCGGATGACGACATGATCGAGGTCGGCATTGCTTCTGTGGAAGCTGTGTTTGACTGGAGAAGCTATATTGCAGAGATCCGTGCGGAAGAAGGTGTTTCAGAGGCAGTCAATGCTGATACAAAATCTGAAGATGCTGAGCAGAAAGTGCAGGAGAAAAAGCCATGACATACCGGGAAGCAAGAATGCAGGCAGCAGCGCTGCTGAAAGCTGCAGGTGTGGAAAATGAGGCGGCAGAAAGCTGGTTTCTTATAGAAGCAGTCTGCCAGATCAGCCGCAGTTTTTATCTGCTGCATGAGCGGGATGAGATGAATCCGGAACAGGAAAAGGCTTATCTGGACCTGACGGAAAAACGCTGTCAGCGGATGCCGTTGCAGTATCTGACCGGAGAACAGGAATTTATGGGACTGCCCTTTGCGGTCAATGAACATGTACTGATTCCGCGTCAGGATACGGAAGTGCTGGTGGAAGAAGCCATTCAGATCTTAAAAAATAAGATGCCGGATGCGGAAGTTTTGGATTTGTGTACTGGTTCTGGATGCATTGGAATCAGTATTCAGTCCTTTTGTCCAGATACAAAAGTGACCGGGGCAGATATTTCGAAAGAAGCATTGCAGGTGGCAAAGCACAATGCATTGCAGAATCAGGTGCCGGTGAGCTTTGTTCACAGTGATTTGTTTTCGGAAATTTCCGGCAGATTTGATATGATTGTATCGAATCCGCCTTACATTCCGAGTAACGTGATCGATACGCTGATGCCGGAAGTGCGTGACCATGAACCGATGGGAGCGTTGGACGGAAAAGCGGACGGGCTTTATTTTTACCGGAGGATTACGGAAGAAAGCGTTGCTCATCTGAATGACGGCGGCTATCTGCTGTATGAGATCGGTCATGATCAGGCAGAAGCAGTCAGCGGATTTATGAAAGAACATGGATTTAATGATATAAAAGTGATTCGCGATCTGGCGGGACTTGACCGGGTTGTGAGAGGAAGGAGATAAACTATGTTTGACAGACTGGAAGATACACTGGTGCGTTTTGAAGAGTTACTCAGTATGCTGAGTGAGCCGGATGTGGCAAATGACCCGAAACGTTTCCAGAAACTGATGAAGGAGCAGGCAGATCTGGCTCCGATCGTAGAAGCATACAAAGAGTATAAAGAAAATAAACAGAACATCGAGGACAGTCTTGCCATGTTGCAGGAGGAGAGCGATGAGGAACTTCGCGAGCTTGCAAAAGAAGAACTGGCAGAGTCCAAAGAAAAAGTAGAAGAATTAGAGCAGAAATTAAAAATCCTTCTGCTTCCGAAAGATCCGAACGATGACAAAAACGTTATCGTGGAGATCCGTGCAGGCGCCGGTGGAGACGAGGCAGCACTGTTTGCAGCAGAAATCTACCGTATGTATGTACACTATGCAGAGAGCAAACGATGGAAAGTTGAGACCATGGACGTGGAGGAAATCGGTATCGGCGGTATGAAGTATGTCAGCTTCATGGTAACCGGTCAGGGTGCTTATTCTTTACTGAAATATGAGAGTGGTGTGCACCGTGTACAGCGTGTACCGGAGACAGAGTCCGGCGGACGTATCCATACTTCCACCATCACTGTTGCAATCATGCCAGAGGCAGAGGAAGTAGATGTACAGATTGATATGAACGACTGTAAATTCGATGTATTCCGTGCATCCGGAAACGGTGGACAGTGTGTCAACACAACTGACTCTGCTGTTCGACTGACACATATCCCGACAGGTATCGTAATTTCCTGTCAGGATGAGAAATCTCAGTTGAAAAACAAAGATAAAGCCTTAAAAGTACTTCGTGCAAAACTGTATGATATGGAATGCCAGAAAGCACATGATGCTGAGGCAGAGGCAAGAAGAAGTCAGGTCGGAACCGGAGACCGTTCCGAGAAGATCCGTACTTACAACTTCCCACAGGGACGTGTGACAGATCATCGTATTAAACTGACACTGTATCGTCTGGAGTCCATTATGAATGGTGATATTCAGGAGATCATTGATGCACTGATCGCAGCTGATCAGGCAGCAAAACTTGCGAAGATGAATGAAAATTAATTTTATCACAGGGCAAAAGCGATTATCCAGTTTTAGGGCAAAAGTTTTAGCCTGTGAGAAAAACAGACATCAAGTAAAAAACTAAGAATAACCTTGAGGAATTGTAAAAAAACAGTTCCCCAAGGTTTTTTGTATCTGATTGGGAGTTTTATGTGACTTGCTGATTTTAACACTTTTTATGTAAAATAGTTTTTCTTTGAAAAATAGAGGAGGTGTTATATACTTATTATACTTCACAAATTAAGTGTGGGGTATCTTATTTTTTGCGTTCAAAAATGAAAGTGAGTGCGATAAGAAAATAGTGTATAATAAATACAATATATCAAAAATTTGGAGGAATTACATAATGGGCGAGAATAGTGAATGTAAGAAAGTGCTCCACAGTTGTGTCGACTGTGGTGTAACAAATTGCAATAAAATGGACAAGTATTATCCGGACTTCTGCCTGACAACAGCTATGGATGAGACACTGTTAGGCGAAGTGATCCGCTTATATGATGACGAGGAAAATAAAAAAGTAACACTTGCAGCGGCAGGTGTGGAGAGTGATTATTATTGTCAGATGTGCCGCGTGGAGGAAACCATTGAATTTGCAAAACGGATCGGTGCAAAGAAAATCGGTATTGCTACCTGTGTGGGACTGATCCGTGAGACACGTACACTGACCAAAATTTTACGCAGTCATGGATTTGAGGTGTACGGTGTCGCCTGTAAAGCAGGTACGGTGCGTAAAACAGAAGTTGGGATTCCAAAAACCTGTGAAAACACCGGTGTGAACATGTGCAATCCTATTTTACAGGCAAAGATGCTGAATGCAGAGCACACGGATCTGAATATTGTGATGGGACTTTGCGTGGGACATGACAGTATGTTTTACAAATATGCCGAAGGACTAACAACGACACTGGTGGTAAAAGACCGCGTGCTTGGTCATAATCCGGTGGCAGCATTGTATGCAGCGGATGGATATTATCACAACAAATTATGTCCACAGGATTAGCCAAAACTGGGATTAATAAAAACCAGAATTGGCAAAACTAAGATTTGATAAAAAATCATTTGGAAAAGAGGTTGAAACACAGTGATTCGTTTGGCAAAGGAAAAGGATTTGGATAACATACAGGAAATCTATGTGTATGCCCGCAAATTTATGGCAGAACATGGCAATCCAACCCAGTGGGGACAGACACGTCCAACGGAAGAAACGTTACGAAAAGATATTGAAAAAGAACAATTATATGTGATAGAGGAGCGGGATCGGCTTCAGGGAGTATTTGCCCTGATCATAGGAGAGGATCCGACTTATCAGAATATTGAGCAGGGCAGTTGGAAAGATACGAGTCTTTATGGAACGATTCATCGGATCGCTTCTGCATCGGAAGCCCATGGTATCATGGAGCAGGTACTTGCATTTGCGTGGAAAAAAATCCAGCATTTACGTATTGATACCCATGAGAATAACAAAGTGATGCAGCATCTGATCCTGAAAAACGGGTTTGAAAAATGTGGCATTATTTATGTAGATGATGGAAGTCCGAGAGTTGCGTTTGAAAAAACATCTAAGGAAGAAGATGAAAAGAAAATCGCACAAAATCCCCATATGGAAGAGAAAGATTTAAAAGAATCCGATATAACAGATGCAACAGAGATAGCACATACAGTGACATCCTCAGAAGTAAATACGAAGCTTCAGATCCGAATTGCAACACCTTTGGATGCAAAAGAAATTTTAGACATATATGCGCCTTATATTTTGCAGACAGCGATTACTTTTGAATACGAAGTACCAACGCTGGAGGCATTTACCCGGAGAATCGAACAGACATTGGTGAAATATCCGTATTTGGTGGCAGAGCAGGACGGAAGAATCGTCGGGTATGCCTATGCAGGTCCGCTGCATGAGCGTGCGGCTTATGACTGGGCAGTGGAGACATCAATCTATGTGAAAATGGACGCAAAAGGACAGGGAATTGGGAAAAAATTATATGTAGCGTTGGAAGAGGCGCTGCTCAGACAACACATAGTCTGTGTAAATGCCTGCATCGCTTATCCAGATCAGGAAAAGGATGTTTATCTGACCAAAGACAGTGTGGACTTCCATGCTCATCAGGGTTACAAAATGGTGGGAAAATTTCATCAGTGCGCCTATAAATTTGATCACTGGTACAATATGGTATGGATGGAGAAAAGCCTGTGTGAGCGTCCGCAGCATCCAGAGCCGATGATCTGGTTTTCCAGACTGAGAAAAAAGAATGCAAAAACGGAACCGGTGGATTAGAGTAGGCACAGGATCGGAGCAATAACAGAATTGGGATAACATTAGAATAAACACGGAATCGGAATGAGAGCAGGATTGGGATAAAACTGGAATAAACACAGGGTCGGAACAATATAGAATTGGAATAAATCTTGCTGTCTGCCGCCTGATATGCTATACTAATCCAGTATGAAAAATAGCTACAATTATTATCACTGTGTATTCACAGAAATCCGCAGAAAAACAGGATGACTGTCAAAATACATGGGAGAAAGCAACTGGAAAAGGAAGTTTGGAATGAAATTAATTTCATGGAATGTCAATGGTTTGCGTGCCTGTGTACAGAAAGGATTTCTGGATTTCTTTCACGAGGCGGACGCAGATATTTTTTGTGTTCAGGAGACAAAACTTCAGGAAGGGCAGATTCAGCTTGACCTGGAAGGATATGAACAATATTGGAACTATGCGGAGAAAAAAGGTTATTCCGGTACCTCAGTATTTACGAAGCAGACACCGTTGTCCGTACGCTATGGAATCGGGATCGAAGAACATGACCATGAAGGTCGTGTGATCACACTGGAATATGAGGACTTTTTCTTTGTGACAGTATATACGCCGAATTCCCAGAGTGAATTGGCACGTCTGGATTATCGTATGAAGTGGGAAGATGATTTCCTTGCTTATATTAAATCTCTGGAAGAGACAAAACCGGTGATCTATGCCGGAGACTTAAATGTGGCACATCAGGAGATCGATCTGAAAAACCCGAAGACAAACCGCAAAAATGCCGGTTTTACCGATGAGGAGCGTGGCAAATTTTCCAACGTTCTGGCAAGCGGCATGATCGATACCTACCGTTATTTTTATCCGGAGCAGACGGGCATTTATTCCTGGTGGTCTTACCGGTTTAAAGCCCGGGAGAAAAATGCTGGATGGAGAATTGATTATTTTGTTGTGTCAGAGTCATTAAAAGACCGGTTGCAGGATGCGAAGATCCATACGGAAGTGTTTGGATCGGATCACTGTCCGGTGGAATTGGATATTGAAATTTAGGAGTTTGGCATGAAGAAAGAACAAGAAACAGAAAACAATAAGACAGAAGAAAAAAAAGGTGATATGCGAAAAGAAGTGGTTAGCTGGGTTCGGATGTTCGTGATCGTGATCGCGGTGGTTTTCGTGTTGACGCAGTTTGTCATTATCAATGTCAGAGTACCGTCCGGATCCATGGAAAATACGATCATGACCAAGGATCGTCTGATTGGCTTCCGTTTTTCTTACTGGTTTGATGAGCCGCAGCGTGGAGATATTATCCTGTTTTCCTATCCGGTGGATGAGAAGCAGACTTACATTAAGCGTGTGATCGGACTGCCGGGTGAGACCGTTGAGATCCGGGATGGCAAAATTTATATCGATGGATCGTCAGAACCGCTGGAAGAAGATTACTTGAAGGAAACATGGACCTGGGAAAATGACGGTTATACGTTTAAAGTACCAGAGGGATGTTATTTTGTACTGGGTGATAACCGAAACGATTCGGAAGACGGTCGTTTTTGGGCACAGATCGCGTTAAACGAGGGAAAAGCTTCGACACCGGAAGAAGCAGAACCGTACAGTTACGTGAAAAAAGATGAGATCAAGGGCAAAGCGATTTTTAAATATTATTCAAAATTCGCGATATTGACCAATAAATAATAAATAAGCGACAGCATATGCACATGGAGGAAACAAAAATGGCAGAATCAATGAAAGACTTTGAAAAAGAACTGGAAGAATCCTATAAAGTAATGGGAGACGGTGAAAAAGATACCGACACTTTACTGGCATGGGAGAAAATCAAAGAGTTATATGAGAATCAGGAGACACTGGATGTAACCGTATCCGGTATCGTAAATAAAGGTGTCATCGCACTGGTAGAGGGTGTACGTGGATTTATTCCTGCATCCAGACTGAGTTTAAGTCATGTGGACGATTTAAATCCATGGCTTGGCAGAGAGCTGAAAGTCCGCATTATCACAGCAGACGCTGAGAATGACAAACTGGTATTATCTGCAAGAGAGATTTTAAAAGAGCAGCGCGATGCAGAGAAAAAATTAAAAGTAGCTGAGATCAAAGAAGGCGAAGTGCTGACTGGTAAAGTAGAAACTATCAAAGATTACGGCGCATTTGTAGATCTGGGCGATGGTGTATCCGGTCTGGTACATATTTCTCAGATTTCTCTGGATCGTATCAAACATCCGTCTGTTGTTCTGAAAGAAGGACAGGAAGTACAGGTAAAAGTCATTGGAAATAAAGATGGCAAGATCAGTCTCAGCATGAAAGCACTGCTTCAGGAAAAAGAGCAGGAAGAAGAAGTGCATGTGGAGATTCCGGAAGCAGAAGAGATCGGAACATCCATGGGTGATCTGCTGAAAAAATTCAAATTTTAGTTAACTTAAATTTAAGAAAGCCCATTGTTTCAGTTGTGTAAAATAAGAAGCAATGGGGACTTCTTTATATCAGAAGGGGAATATAGTCCTCTTTTCAAAAAAATAAAAATCGGAGGAGTATCATGGCAGCAAATAAGATTGTACATGAGCCGGGAAAATATTTTGATTGTACCTCCATGCATGGAAAATGGTGTACCATTACAATGGTGGGACAGGATGTCGGTTATGCCCGGGTAGGAATTATTTCTTCCGGACGCGATTATATATTGTTTCAGTTCCGGGATAAAACGGGACTGGTGGCAAAAGCGTATGTTAAACATATCGTGGAAGTCAAAATGAATGAACGTAAATTGAAAAAAGAGCAGGAGCTGGTAGTGCGCGAGTGGGATGACAGTGTGAATCCGTTTACCTATTTTCTGGATAAACGCTGTGATATCCATGTGCATCAGACACGGTTGTTTGAAGCCAGTCCGGGATTTTTTCATGCAAAAATTATGTTTGTGGGTGAAAATATCATTCGTATACACGAAAACAGCAAAGACTATAATCTGAACCAGTTTATGATCTGTGGAATGATGGAGAGTTGAGAGGGTAAAGCAATGGAGAACGAGAAAAATATGGCGATGCCGGAATTTACAAACAAAGAGGTTGAAAAGGCAATCAAACAATTCCTGGATGAAAAATCAAATGAAAATATGGCAAATCTGATGCAGGCGATGAGAGATACAAGATTTCTGGTACCGGCAGATTTTCCACCAGATATTAAAAAGCAGGTGATCGAAAAAGCAAAACGTGGGGAGAAGATTGATGTGAAAACAGCACCACGTATGCTTCCGATTATTGTTCAGAACCCACAGGGGGAACATTTTGCACCGGCATACACATCTTCCAAACAGATGGCAGAAAAAGGAAAATATCCGGCAATTCTGAATGTGACGATAGACGAATTGTTACGTATCGGTTCTAATCCGTCACTGAAGTTGAAAGGAATCATTGTCAATCCAGATACCGATAAAATGATCCTGCATCCGAAATTTATCGATGCGATGAAACAGCTGAAAGCAGCGCAGAAACAGGGAACTGCACCACAGGGCAAACCTGAGGTGAAAGAACTTAAGATGAGTCGTGCGCAGTTTGAATTGTTTGCCCGCAGAACCTGTGAATGGGGAATTATTCCGCGAGTTGTATACAATGAAAATGCAGAGTTTATGAAAAAACTGGAAGAGAAGCAGGGCAAATTTATGGCAACGCTGTACCGTCAGCCATACGGTGATAAACTTCCGTGTCCGTATTCTGAAAAAGATTTTGAGATTATGATTCTTGATATTGACGAGGAGACCTGTGTGGCAAGCATTGAGCTCCCAAAACAGAATATGGCACCACAGATGGCACATTCTATGTACATTGTATGGAATCCGCAGAACAACGAAATGCGTTATTTCACAATTGAGCAGGGAATGCCGAACGAAGACAACGTACTTTGCAGTGTAGATGCTGCCGGAAAACGTGAGGAGCTTCAGACTGCTCCGCCAACCGGAAGTGAGATTTCTGCCGTGCTGGAACTGGTGCGTGAGGATCGCGAAGATGCACAGGCAGAATAGTATTCAAGAATGCTCCGGCATTCTTGTTGCGAGGTGCGCGTCATGCAA
>NZ_JRFU01000039.1 GCF_003122485.1 Eubacterium ramulus | reverse complement strand
TACTACTCACCACTTGCAGAAGTGGGAGTCTCAACTCAGACTGAGATGATCTATTTCTTTAATTCATGGTATAACCGTGCGATCGGTAAACCAACCACATTGTTGTAATCCCCATGAATTTCGCGGACATAGAGACCGCCCACGCCCTGAATTCCATAAGAACCGGCTTTATCCATCGGTTCTCCGGTAGCTACATACTGATCAATTTCTTCCTCTGTCATCGGATAAAAGACCACATCCGTTTTTTCAAAAAAGCAACGCACATCTTCTGTTCCATTTTCCTTTTTCCAGATACACACGCCGGTATACACCTGATGTTTCTTGTCCTGCAACATGCAAAGCATCCGTTTTGCATCTTCCGCATCCTTTGGTTTTCCAAGAATTTTCTGGTCATAAACTACGACTGTGTCCGCCCCCAGAATCCATGCATCTCCTTCGGTTTTTACTGCAATCTCCGCTGCTTTCTGCTGCGCCAGCTCCATCACGGCACGCTCCGGCAGCACTTCTGTAATTTTTTCTTCTCCCTGTGACGGGCATACTTCAAACTCCATTCCCATCTGAGCCAGCAGTTCCCGACGCCGCGGGGATGCTGATGCTAAAATAATTCTCATATACAATTCTCTCCATTTATTTAAAGTAATATTGTCTCTGCCAACGCAAAGGAATAAATCAAAATCTCCTTCACCGGCTTTTCATCCGAAAATCTGCTCAGTGCATCCGCATAAAGCTCCAACTGCTTTTTATAACGGCGCCCCAGTTCCTGCGCATTGTCTACATGATCTGTCTTATAATCCAGCAAAACAATCCCATCTGCTTCTTCCCAGAACACATCGATGATACCCTGAATCAGCACATCTTCTTCCGGACGGCTATCCTCCCAGACCAGATTTGCCGGCACTGACATTACAAACGGTTTTTCCCGCTCTAAAGCACCCTGTTCTGCTGCCGCACGCATTCGTTTTGCAGTATCACTCTGTAAAAATCCAAGCAGCTGCTTCCAGTTTAACCGTTTTGCATCCGCTTCCTGCATACGTCCAAGGGCACACAATGCATCAATCTGCTGTTTTACAAAATATAGTCCCTGCTTTTCATCTGCAAAATCCGGAAGTCCTGCGAAATCCAGACATTCCAGAAAACGGTGTACCATGGTTCCATACAGTGCACCTGCATTTTCCTTTACTTCCTGCACAAACCGCGGCACATACGGTGTCGCAATTTCATCCGGGAACAATGGTTGTGCGGTATTCAAAGTCTGTTCTGCCGACTCACTCCGTTCTTCCATTGCCCGATGCTTTAATTCTGACACCGACACTTTCTGCTTGTGTGCGCCTTCTTCTTTCCATGCATATTCCCATGAAAACGTCTCTTTTAGCTGCGCCAGTTCCGTTTCTGATACGTTCTGCAACGCTTCCAGAAGTGTCCGATGTTCCAATGCTGTATCCTGTAATTTTCGCTGTTCTTCCTGCTGCATCCGCGCCTCATCCCAGATCACGTAACGGTAATCCGGATTCTCCATACCAAGCACCGGTATTACCCAATCCCAGTAACTTTTCGCATCATAGCGGGTGGAAAACGGTACTTTTTCCTCTCTGGAAAAACCGCTGTATTGCCCTTCTTCCGGCAGCTTGCAGGTTCCTGCCAGAATCAGTTTTTCCTTTGCTCTGGTCAGTGCCACATATAACACACGCAGCTCCTCTCCCAGATTTTCCTTTTTTGCTTCCATAGCAAAAATCTGGTGAATCAGTGTGTTGGCTTTCGTCCGTTTCTCACAGTCAAACCATTTCAATCCAATACCAAATTCCGGGTGAAAGATCATATTGCTGTTGAGATCCTGCTCATTAAACTGTTTTCCCATACCGCAGACAAACACAACGGGGAATTCCAGACCTTTGCTCTTGTGGATACTCATGAGACGGACAGCATTTTCCTGCTCACTGACAATCTCTGCTTCGCCATAGTCCACATCATATTTCATCAATCGGTCAATATAGCGGATAAAGTGAAATAATCCATGATAACTGGTCTGTTCATATGCCACTGCTTTTTCCATCAGCATATCCAGATTTGCCCGGCGCTGTTCACCAGCCGGCAACGCTGCCACATAATTACGGTAGCCGGTCTCATCCAGAATTTCCTGCAATAAACGATGAATCGGTGTATACGGAATCCGCTGACGAAATTTCTGCAGCATTTCCTGAAAGGCAATAATTTTCTCTGATACAGGCAGCATCTGTTCCACACACTGATAAAACGGCATTCCCGGATATTCCGACCGAATCTGTGCCAGTTCCTCCGATGAAAACTTTCCAAAATAGGATTTCATCACCGCTGCCAGTGGAATATCCTGATACGGATTATCCAACACACGCAACAGTGAAAGCACGGTCTGTACTTCCGTTGCCGAAAAATAGCCTGTTTTGGACGCAACGATCAGCGGAATTCCTTCCTGCTCAAACACTTTCTGATAGGTCTCTGCCCAACCGGACATGGAACGCAGTAACAGTACAATATCCTTGTACGTGATTTCCGGTATTTCCTGTGTCTCCACCAGTTCCCGGATCCGACCTGCCACAGCCGCTGCTTCCTGTTCCCGTCGTTCCATGCCGCTCTCCTGGGAAGGAACAAGCAAAAGCTCCGGCTTACAGCAATCCGCATTCTCATAATCCGGATACACCGCTCCTGCATACAAAGCTGCCTCCGCATCATATGCCACATTTCCCAGATTTTTTTCCATCAGCGGATAAAAAATATCATTTACCGCTTCCACCACTTCCCGGCGGCTTCGGAAATTTCGGTGCAGGTCAATGCGCTGCTGACTGCTCTCCTCGGTGCTGAACCGATGATATTTGTCCATAAAAAGCTCCGGTCGCGCCAGCCGGAACCGATAAATACTCTGCTTGACATCACCAACCATAAACAGGTTTTCGTTTCCATTTTTCACACCGGAAACCGCTGTCAGCAATGTTTCCTGTACATAGTTGCTGTCCTGATACTCATCAATCATAACTTCCCGATACTGCTGTTGATATTCCAGCGCCGTTTCGGTCAGCTCTTTCGTTTCCGAATCCACCAGTACACGCAGCGCATTGTGCTCAACATCCGAAAAATCCAGCATATTTTTCTTCTGCTTTTCTTCCTGAAAACGATCAGAAAATGCCTGCGTCAGTGTCACCAGCATCCGCACCATTTTGGACGTCTGTGTCAGACGCTCTAACTGCACCTCCAGCATTGTCGCAAAAATTGTCTTTTTCCACTTGTCAATCTGATCCTTCATCCGCTTGCGCCCGGACATTACCGCGTCTTTTTTTGCCACACTGCCTTCGTATTTTCCAGATCTTCCGATATTTTTAAAATCAATGGCAGAAATGGCTGCCTGCCACTGAGAAAAATGTTCACATTTTCGCAAATTTTCCAACTGCCGCAGGTCATCGGCAATGGATGCCTCATACATATATGGTCCATCCGGCTCCTGTGTCAGCTCCAGCAATTTTTCCTGAGCAGTGATCAGATCCTCCACACGTACATTTAAATATGACAGAAAATCTCTGATCCAGCTTTTTTCTTCCAGTTCCGCTTCATTGGCGGCTTCATATTGCTGCACACAGGTCTCCAGCCATTCCTTCGGCCACGGATAGCTTTCCGCATAATTATATAATTTCAGGATCATTTCTTTGATTTGTAAATCGTTTTTTGCACCGGAATAACTGTCTGCAAACCGCAAAAACTCCGGATCTGCCTTTTGATAAAAATCTTCCAGAACCGCCTCACAGACATCCTCACGAAGCAGTTTCAGCTCTCCTTCATCCGCAATGCGAAATCCCGGTTCCAGATCAATTTTGTGAAAATGATCCCGCAGAATCCGGATGCAGAAACTGTCAATGGTAGTGATCTGTGCATTGTGCACCAGCGTCAGCTGCCGCTGCAAATGCTGGTTATACGGATCCTGTTCCAATGCGTTCTCAATAGCGGCACCGACACGCTCCCGCATTTCTGCTGCTGCCGCATTGGTAAAGGTCACAACCAGCAGGCGGTCAATATCCAGCGGATCTGTTTCATCCGTTACCATAGAAATAATACGCTGTACCAGCACCGCTGTTTTTCCGGAACCGGCAGCCGCAGAGACAAGCAGACTCCGGTTTCTCAGATTGATGACTTTTTCCTGTTCTTTTGTCCACTTAACGCTCATCCGGCAGACCTCCTTCCCGATAAATTTTCGCCCACACATCTTCATCCTTTAATTTCTTATTTTTTTCATAGGTGAATCCCTGAATTTTCGGATCAAAGCCACACACACTATGATACGGACAGTGATCGCAGCCGGTTTTCTGCTCCATCTGAAACGGTCGGATATCAATATCACCAGACAGGATTTTTTCTGCCGCATCACAGATCTTTCGATTCACAAAGGCTGTCATCGCCTGAAAATCCCTGCGTCCGGCTCCCGATGTTCCCTTTTTCGCAGGTGTTCCATCCGTTTTCAGTGTCAATGGAAGGACTTCCGATCTGCCCGCCAATCCTACATCCATCTGCTGATAAACTTCTGGTTCCAGACTGATCAGACCATTCAGACGCAGTTCACTTAAGATATGTTCCATGATTTTTTCTTCATCCTCACCATCTGCGTCCACCATCGGATCATCCATTCGATAGTAAAAAATACCCGCTGGAACAATCTCTTTTCCTGGATGTGTTTTTTTCAGCTGCTCCATGGCGGCATTCAGATACACCACAAGCTGCAGCTGCTGTCCGTAATACAGATTCAACAACTGAAACGTTGTTTTTCCGGATTTATAATCAATGATGCGGACATATACGGCATCCTCCGTCTCGCGGGTGTCCATACGGTCAATTTTTCCTACCAGACGCATCTTATGCTCCGCATCCAGCATCATATTTTCCACATTTAACTCATTTACCTGCACAAAATCCACTTCATAGCCCGCCGGTTTGAAAGTTCCATGCCGGATCTGTTCCGTCAGCGCCCAGATACTGCGCTTCATGATCCGATAGATCCGCTCCAATACATAGGCACTTCTGGCAGATTCCAGCAAGGATTCATTTGGCATGGAAAGAACTGCTTCCTGCATAGCGGTTTGCAGCAAGTTTTCCTGTTCCGGTTCTGTGATGGTATACCAGTCATAGGATTTTTCCAGACCTTCACAATACCGCTGCAAAATCTCATGAAACATGCTTCCCATATCCAACGCCGCAAAACTGTAAGTCTCCCGTTCAGACAATTTCAAACCATATTCCAGAAAATGTGCATAGGCACAACGGGCAAACAGCTCCAGTCTGGTCACTGAATTGGTCAGCACCGTTCCATACAATTGCCGCGCGGTCTCGACTGCCAGCTGCTCTCCGGTAAACTGGGAAAATGCCGCTGCAAACAATTCATGTACCACAGATCCCCATTCTTTTGATTCACTCAGATACCGGTGCAACGCTTTCCATTCTTCTGTAATGCTTCCTGCTTTCGCCTGTGTCAGACCGGAAATATAAGTCTCCAGACTGCTTTTTGGTGAAACCGGTGTTCCGGATGCATCTGCTTCTATTTCCTCTACAATCACATTTGGAAACAGCTTCTGCACCGTGCCGATCAGGTAGGACGGGCGTGTCGCCTTCTGCTGCGTATCCATTCTGGCATACGTCAGATACAGTGCCTCTGACGGTTTTGTCATGTTCAGATACAGATAAAACCGCTGCAAAAAGGACTGTTCTCTGGCAGTCGGTGACAACTGCAGCTTCTGCTCCTCGATCAGTTCCCGGTCATACTGGGATAAAATGCCACCATTTGCCGTACTTTTCGGAATCGTGCCATCATTTACGCCAAGGAAAAACAACACTTTAATGCCTTCCAGACGGGTTCGCTCAATATCTCCCAGAATCACACAGTCCGCTCCCGGTGGAATTGCTCCTACTTTTGCCGATGCAAAGCCTTCCTCCAGCACGTCCGCATAATCCCGGATGGACAGTTTTTCCTCTCCCAGCAGATCCACCAGTTTATCCAGCAGATCGATCACGATTTTGTAAATCTGTCGATACTGAGACGCCAGCAATTCTTCTCCAGCTTCCTCAAAGGCTTCCTGCTGCTCTTTCATCTGTTCTTCCAGATGTAACCCACAGAGCAAATCATACAATGCCTTTGTCATTTCGGATACCGTAACTTCTTTTTCTGACGCTGCCAGATAAAACGGCTCTAACATTTTCCAGAATCGCTCCCGCAGCGCATTGGCGCGCGCCAGCTCCTGCTGCAGTACCTGTTCTTCCACGCGGATTCTGCCGGTATGACGCATAGGTTTCAAAAATTTTTTCTTCCATTTAGAGGCTCCTCGAATGCCCCGCGCCAGCACATAGTTTTCCAGAAAATCAATGTCTTTTTCCGTAAACCCGGACAGATCGGTTCGGAAAAATCGAAATACACTTTCATAAGAAAAATCTTTTTCTACCATTTCTAATACGGCACGGATCAGTTCGATACATGGATGATACAGAATCGACGTTTTGGTATCGACGAAATACGGAATATCATATAATTCAAAAATAGATTTTGCATACTTTTCATAACATTCCACATCCCCGCATACAATGGCGCATTCATGATAACGATAATTTTTTTCCCGCATCAAATGTGACAATTTCCATGCCGCAAAGATAAGTTCTTCCCTTGGTGTTGCCAGTGAATAAATGCGTAACGATTCCCCGCATTTTTCCTCATATCTGTGGCTGCGCACCCGGAACAGATTCTGTTCCAGATGTGCCAGCACCGGCGATTGCGCCAGACGGCTATTTTCACCAACTGGTAAAAATACCGGTTCTTCTACAATATATGTTTCTTCCTTTGCCGCCCGCAACAATGCCGCCGTCATTTTCCGGCTCATGTAAAACAGATCCTGAATTCCGTGATCTGCCAACAGATCTTCCCGCACATCCATTGTCACTGTCACATACATATCCTTTACCACATGCATACAGCGATGCAGCAATTTCATCTGCACCGGAGTAAATCCGGTAAATCCGTCAAATACAAACACTGCATCCCGCAGCAATTTGGAATCATCCACCGCTTCTGCCAATACATCCAGTACTCGCTCCGCTGTCACGTACTGTCCCTGCAGATATTCCTCAAAAGCCGCATACATGGTATGCACGTCCGATAATTTATAATACAGATTGGAATCCGGTTTTAACTGATGCAAAAAATCTTCCAGTTCTTCTACGGAAATATCATACTGCATCAGCTCAGAAATCATGGATTTCAGCTCATTGATATACCCCATTTTTCGGATATTTCCACGTAAAACCGTCAGCTCTTTGCCTTTTTCCTCTGCAATTTTACGCAATACCAGACTTTTTCCGGTTTCTTCCATAACCGTGTTCTGAATGCCAAGTTCATCAAAAATACGATATGCCAGACGTTCAAAACTGACCACATCAATGTTTACGATTACATGATTTTTGGATCGGCGCACCAGCTCCCTCTGTGTCTGCATTGTAAACTGCTCCGGAACAATGACATAAAAATTGCGCCTGCGGTCTGCCTGCGCCATCTGAATGACTTTTTCATAAATATAGGTTGATTTTCCACTGCCGGAATTTCCGTAAATGAGCTGTAATGCCATGATTTTTTGCTCCTGTTCTTTTTCCACTTATTTTTCAACAATCCCACAAAAAAGTAAGATACCCTATCGTTTATTATAAGGTATCTTACACGTTTACGCTATTATTCTTTTAAATTTCGTACCACTTAATCTCATTTGCATCAAGGTGTAATTCAAAGCTGCTTCCGTCTCCGCGGTAAACAACTGTGTCCTGCGGCTCGTAAGTATTATTAACAACACAATATTTGCCATTTGCCACATACGCATGTACATCCACGTTGAAGTTCTCAGAATACCATTTTCTTAAGTTTGCCTCATCGTGGCAGCTATACATAACACTTCGATGCAGGATTCGTGCATTTTCGAAAGAATATGGCAGACCGCTGATGTATACAGAACGTCCTTTTCCAAACTCATGCACTGCCATCTGAACTTCTTTGTCGCGCTGAACCAGAATCTCGGTATCCTCACGGGCAAACATGCTCTTCTTGCCTTCTCCGAAGTCGACATCTTTTGTGCAGTCCTCTAAAATAAAGTGATCCGGATGATTTTCCCAGTTATATTTGTCATAATTTAAAGTAAATCCGGTCTCTTTTTCCACACCGATCACATTGCCAAGCTGAATGTATCTGCCCTGATGCTGATGTCCGGTCGGCTCTCCGACACCGATAAATCCACCGCCGTTGTATACAAATTTCTGGATAGCCTCTACGATCTGCGGATCTTCCCATTCGTAACCACCGGTATGTGCGGTATCGCCATCACCTACGTTGATAATAACGTCAATGTCATTTAAAATATCTGCATTTGCACGGATATCGTCAAAGCTGATGAATTTTACATCATACGGTGCGCCGCTCAGTGCTTCAATGACACCTGCATAACTGTAGTTCTGTTTCTGATACAATGCATGATGAACCATATGGCAGCCCCAGGAACGCATTTTGCCCCAGCTGTTCAATACTGCAACGGTTTTTACACAATACGGTGTGGTTCCTTTTGCATTTTCATACAGCAGACGGAACTCATCGCAGACACTCTCAATATAATCGATGAATTCCGGGAATTCGCAGGCCAGTTTCAGATATCCGCCGTATCCGATACGGTCGATCGGTTTACGCAGGATTGCTCTTCTGGCTGTTACCCAGTTTTCTTTTGCTTCTTTTACCGGATCACCGCCCTCATGGAAGGTATCCGGGAAGAAATACGGTAAAAATCTGCCTTCTCTGTATTTTACACCTTCCACATCACTGATCAGACGCAGGGTAGAACCGTTTCCGACACTTCCTACCAGTGCATCCAGACCGATGGTCTTGAACTCATCCATAAACGGCTCGGTTCCGATCCAGTGATCGCCAAGGAACATCATAGCTTCTTTGCCTTCCTCATGAGTAATGTCTACCATTTCTTTGGCAAGTTTTGCAACTTCTCTGCGCTGGAATGCCTGGAAATCCTTGAATTCTTTGGATGGAATACGGTACTGATTGTTGAAATATCCCTGATCAATGATGTATTCCGGGCGGAATTTGTAACCAACTTCTTTTTCAAACTGATCTAAAATGTATGGGCTTACACTGGCAGAATATCCGTACCAGTCAACATATTTTTCCCTTGCAAGCTCGTCAAATACAAGCGTAAACTGATGGAAAAATGTGGTATAGCGGATGACATTGACATGCGGATTTGCTTTACAGAATTTCCGCAGACGCTCCATACTGAATTTATGTGTCTTTGGCTGACGCACATCAAATGTGATCTGATGCTCTACGTCTTTCCAGTCGTTGACAACGGCATTGTACATGTGCACCGGATCCCACATGATATAAGCCAGAAAACTTACGGTATAATCATGGAATGGTGTCGCCGGATCAATGGTCACATCTCCGGTCTCTTCGGAATAAGACCAGTTATCACAGCTTACTACTTCACCAGTGGTACGGTCGATGACTTCCCACCAGCGGCGAATGTCATCGTGGCTGTTTACTTTCAGCATTTCCGGATAAATACCGGTCATCAGATGAATGGATAATTTGTCAGATTCAGCAGTATAAAATTTTGTCATGATATAGCACTGCTGAATCTCATCCGGATTGGCTTTTGCCCACTCGTTATCCTTTCTCGTTGTATAATAAGTAGAATACACTTTCGCAGCTACATCTTTTAATCCTTCCGGGTAATCGGTTCCATCGCAGTCACGAATGGCATCTGCTCCCCAGCGTTTCATCAGTTCCAGTGTCTCCGGAACGACATCAATATCTGTCGGGATTGTTACACGACCTGTCAGTTTCTGATCTCCCATTTTCGTTTTTCCTCCTCATGAATTTTGTCAGTCATTTATTTCAGACTGATTAACTGTACTTATTGTACCATTAAATTGGTGGGATTTCATCTGGGATTTGTACAAAAATGAAATTGAAACTTGTAAAAAAAAGAAGTGATTCGTGGCTGTTACGGTTCGTTGTGAAAAGTGGAACTTTTTTAGTTTGTTTTGTGGCTATTTTTGTAAGTTGTACAAAATGGAACACTATTTAGTTTGTTTTGTGGCTATTTTATAGGTTGTGAAAAGGCAGAGTCAGATTTGTCTCGGTCGCTAACAATCGCTCCCAGAGAAAAATCTGACTCTGCCTTCTTGTACGTTTATGAAATAATGCAACAAAAAATTGCTATCTATACAATACTCTTACATAAATTCAAGTCGAACGCACGTGAGACTTGGTGCGTGATTCTGGTCAGC
>NZ_JRFU01000038.1 GCF_003122485.1 Eubacterium ramulus | reverse complement strand
TATTACTCACCACTTGCAGAAGTGGGAGTCTTCTCGACTGAGATAAAAACTAATTGGAGGCATGATCATGGACGATACATATTTGCAAGATCAAAGACATATTTTTCGCGGGGAACTTGCCCTGCTTCTGGTAATTATAATGAACAGTTTTGGCGTGGTACTGATGCTTTATTCCGGTTCCGGAATTTCTGCCATTTCCAGTGTACCTTACGCATTTTCCGAAGTATTTCCGTTCCTTTCCCTTGGAACATGGACGTATATTTTTCAGGCAATCCTAATTGCGTCACTGATGGTCCTTCGTAAACGCTTCGTAGCAGAATATCTGCTTAGTTTCGTGGTTGGTTTCGCGTTCAGCATGATGCTGGATGTTCACGAAGGATGGATTTCCATTCTTCCTTATAACATTCCAATGCGAATCCTTTACTTTGTCATCAGTTATCTGCTGCTCTGCCTCGGAATCGCACTTTCCAACCGCTGCGGACTGCCGATCATCCCGACGGATCTCTTTCCACGAGAACTGTCTGCCATCAAAAATTTCAAATACTCAAAAGTAAAAATATCCTTTGATGTCATATGTCTGGCAACCACCGCACTGATCACAGGCATTGGTCTCGGACGCATCAAAGGACTTGGAATTGGCACCGTTCTGGCCGCATTTACCATGGGAAAAGTAATCGGACTTGTCGGGGAAAAACTCGACAAACATTTCCGCTTCGTAACCTTCCGCACGGCACGCTCCTAAATTCTTATTTGTGTTCATGGCTACACTTAACGTATGAACGGCAAAATCGGAGCATCTTTCCTCAAACACTAGACGTTCACTACCCTCACTTCGCAACAGTTTTATCTCAGCCTTAGGGCTGAGATAAATGCTCCGCGAGGATGCGCAGCGATTCCATAAGGAAAAATGACAGTTTACACTGTCTGGAATCGCGCGCCAAGTCTCACAAGTTCGACTTGAATGCAGCTCGCTCCCGGCTCCTATAGAAGCTGGTCGCCTCCCTCTCGCGCAAAACTCTGCGAAGATCGGTCGTTCACTTAATCGTTTATTGAGGAAAGATGCTCCGATTTTGCCATTTACGTTATGAAGGGGCATGTATATTTTGTGCGTGCAGCATAATGAATCAATGACTGACATAGCACGTGTGACATAATGGAGCCAAAGTGTAGATGGGAAAAAGAAGAAAGAAAAAGTCCAATGCAAGGCGGTAGGTCGATTTCCGTCATCGGAGCGAGCATAGCTTCGCCTCCGGGAGTGTGTCTGAGTATCCTGCCGGTTTTGCAGGATGCGAGTTCGCGGGAGGAGGCGAAAATAAGCGGCGCAGCGCAGATAGGAAATTGTCCGTGCCTGCATGGACTTTTTCTTTCTTCTTTTTCCCTTACACCGTGAAATAAGAATTTTTACGGTGCCGATACTTCACGGGGAGACGAAGGCAGGCGGTCTAAAACAGAACCAAAAAACCGTTCAAATACAAGACCATAAAGGGCTCCGAAAAAGTTGTTGAAAATTCGGAAAAAGATGGCTCCCGGAAGTCCGAGGATGCCAACTGCAATCGACAGGGCTCCAAATGTATTGAAAATTGCCTGACATCCGTACGTTGCAGAAAGGCCCACACCGATACCTCCGATTACACCAACGTAATTATAAATGGACGGCGGCAGAAAATAATACAGTGCCAGAAATATAAAACATCCGACAATATTCCCCGGCACTCTGGCTTTGGCACGCTGTTTGGCATCTTCATGGAATGGCACCAAAATGGACATGGCCGCAATTCCGATCCACATCCGACGCGGGACATGCAGCAAGCCGGCAATCAGCATTGCCGTTGTCACACCGAACACCATTGTAATCTGCCATCTGGTTCTCATGGAATGCACATCAAATTCATGAAAGATATCCTTCAGACTGCGTTTGTATACTTTTTTATGATGATTGCGATAATATACGATCATTGTTGCTGCTGCACAGATTCCCATCGCGATCAGTCGCTGTGTATACAGATCACCGGTTACATCGTAGCCATACAAAAGCAGATAGCTGAGCAGAAGCGTTGAATGATTAAACATCACAACATTATGGCATCCCAAAACCATCAGAATTAAAATACAGATGGTATTTACAACGAATTCCTGTCCAAGACCTCCTGCATTTGCCAGACGGGGACCGAAGGTCAGAATTGCAAACATGATTGCAAGCGCACCCATCGCATGCGGTGTGCGGATACCGAAATCTGCAAAGCGGAAAGCCATCACACAAAGCAGTACCACAACACCCACAATACTGTTGTCATTGCCAAAAATTTTGCTGAACCCAATTACTACAGCCATGCAAAAAACCATTGTAATAAAAATTTTTAAAAGATAAATGGCGGTATGACGCATTTTTTCTTTTTTATCTGTACAGCTTCGAATCAGTGCTTTCGATCCAGCCTGATTGAGCTGCAATTCCTGATAGAATGTCATAATTTCTTCCCTTCATACTTGTTTATAAGATAGTGCATATTCTCTGTCGCAAAGCGATTTTATCTTACCGTAACTTCTCTGTAAAATAAAAATCCCCAATGTATTTTTCATACATCGGGGAGGAATTATAGCACCAGAAACAAAGGGTGTCAATTTATTACCGCCTGATTTTATTTTTCTTTTAGAAATCATGTTACAGTTCATTGATACCATAAATCATGTAACCAATGAACTGCTGCCATTTACTTTTACTTTTTTTCTTTGAACACAAATATTTTACTGATAATATAATTCAAAATCACGATTACCACCTGTGCGATCAGTTTCACAAGAATGCTGTTCCAGTGCATAAGACTGATAAACACAAACAAAATTAATTCTTCTACACCAAGCGTTGCAAGGCGGCCTCCGAAGAATTTTCCAATTTCCATACATAAATCTCTGAAACAGGTCGTTTGGGACTGAAATACCCAGATTTTATTTGTCACATAAGCAAATGTAACAGCAAAGATCCATGAGATTACATTGGCAATCAGCTCATTCATGTGCATGCCGACGTTAAACCAGGCAAATGTTCCAATACTGACAATTGTTGTCAGTCCGCCAAAGAGTAAATATAACAATACTTCTTTATTTTTCTTATAAAATTTTTCAAAAATACGAAGCCCCGGAAGATGCATCAGGCGATCAAAAATATCTTCTTTTTTCTGTTCCACGTTAATTCTCCTCTTTTGTATTTTTCTTTTCCAATACGTTTTTGGCAATGTATACCGGTCTGTGTTTTCCCTGAATATAGGTCTTTGCCAGATATTCTCCCAGAATACCCATGACCAGCAACTGCACACCGCCCAGGAACAATACCACCACAATCGTGGTCGCATAACCAGGTACATCAATACCAGTGATCAATGTCTGAGCAATGATCACGATTCCATAAATGATTGCAATGGCAGAAACGATTGCCCCAAAAAATGTAGCAAGCTGCAATGGCAGCGTTGAGAAAGAAATGATTCCTTCCATGGCATATTTCAGTAATTTTGTAAAACTCCATTTGGTAGTCCCTGCGAAGCGTTCTGCCGCCTCATACGGAATATACTCAGTCTCAAATCCCACCCAGGAAAATAATCCTTTGGAAAAGCGGAAATATTCCGGCATATCCAGCAATGCTTTCTGCACACTTGCCCGGAATGTTCTGAAGTCACTGGCATTTTCCCGCAGATCTACTTCACTGAGACGGTTGATAAATTTGTAAAACCGATCTTTGCACCAGCTCATAAGCTTTCCTTCATGACGCTGTGCCTGATAAGCCGCTACCACATCGATATCCGGTTTTTCTTCCAGAATATTTACCATATTTCTGACAATCTCCGGATCCTGCTGTAAATCGGCATCAATGATAGAAATGTAACTTCCACTGGCATAATGCAGACCTGCATAAATGGCTGATTCTTTTCCAAAGTTTCTGGAAAAATTCACAACCAGAATATTGTCATGTTCTTCATGTAATTTTTGTAATTTCTTATATGTTCCATCTTTACTGCCATCATTTACAAACACTACTTCGTATTGATCCGTCGGAAACACTTCCTGACATCTGGCATAAAAAGCTTCCACATTCTGTTCTTCATTGTAACATGGAACAATCAATGATAATTTTGTCACATCTTTCTCCTGTCTTAGAGCGTATTTTTCTCTGCTCCTGCAATGCTTTTTACATAAAATCAGGCGTCAATACAGCTTGGATCTGTCTTGCCGCCTGATATATTTCTGTTCTGTTTTTATTTTGCAAGTTCTGCCTGCACACAGTTTAATGCAGCTTCAATGGTATCATCCATATCATAATATTTATACATGCCCAGACGACCACCAAAGATTACATTTCCCTCTTTTGCTGCCAGATCCGCATACTTCTCATAGAGTTTCAGGTTCTTTTCATCATTCATCGGATAATAAGGCTCATCCCCTTTGCTCCATGTCTTCGGATACTCTCTGGTGATGACGGTATCCGGCTGTGTGCCATAGGTAAAATGCTTATGCTCAATGATTCTGGTAAACGGTACTTCATACTCTGTATAGTTTACAACTGCATTTCCCTGGTAGTTCTCCTCACCTTTGATCACTTCTGTCTCAAATTTCAGTGAGCGGTATTCCAATTCTCCATAGCAGTAATTGTAATATTCATCGATCATACCAGTGTAAACAATCTTGTCTGCAAGTTCCATATAAGCTTCTCTGTTTTTCAGGAAGTCCTCTTCCAGCTTTACTTCCACACCATCCAGCATACGCTCGATCATCTTTGTGTATCCCTCTACCGGGATTCCCTGATAATCATCATTGAAATAATTGTTATCGTAAGTAAAACGAACCGGCAGACGTTTGATGATAAATGCCGGCAGCTCTGTGGCACGTTTGCCCCACTGTTTCTCGGTATATCCTTTTACCAGTTTTGTGTATACATCCGGTCCGATCAGGCTGATTGCCTGTTCTTCCAGGTTCTGCGGATTTTCTACATGAAAAGCTGCTTTCTGCTCCTCGATCTTCTCCTGCGCCTGCTTCGGTGTTACAACACCCCAGAGTTTATTGAAAGTGTTCATGTTGAACGGGAGGTTATAAATCTCACCTTTGTAGTTTGCTACCGGTGAATTGGTATAACGGTTAAATTTTGCAAAGCTGTTTACATAATTCCACACAGTCTCATTGGATGTATGAAAAATATGTGCACCATACTGATGAACATCTATATCAAGTACTTTTTCCGTATAAATATTTCCTGCAATGTGATTTCTTTTATCGATAACCAGACAGTTTTTTCCAGCTTTTTTTGCTTCCTGTGCAAATACAGCTCCAAATAATCCTGCTCCAACAATCAGATAATCATATTTTTTCATCAGATACCTCCTGTACATCATGTACGATACATAACCTTTTTATTCTGCGCCTTCTTTTGCAAAAACTACTTTAAATGTCTTTAAAATGATTTTCAGATCCAGCTTTAAGCTCCAGTTTTCGATATAATATGCATCTAAACGCACGATTTCTTCGAAATCTGTAATCTCACTTCGTCCGCTTACCTGCCACATACCTGTCAACCCCGGTTTCATACTCAGACGGACTTTGTGATGCAAATCATATGCTGCAACCTCGTCCACTGTCGGCGGACGTGTTCCCACAAGACTCATATCTCCACGGAGAATATTATAAAACTGCGGTAACTCATCGATACTCAAAGAACGGATTATATTTCCGATTCCCTTACCCGGACCTTTTTCACTGCCGATAATACGCGGATCATTATCCATTTTGAACATATTACCCTGCATTTTATTTTGTGCCATCAGCTCTTTTTTTCGTTCCTCCGCATCCATATACATAGAACGGAATTTATACATCTTAAACCGACGTCCGTTTTTGCCGACACGCTCCTGACAATAGAAGATCGGTCCCGGTGATGCCTTATAGATCAACGGTGCCACAAAAATAAAAGCAATTCCGGTGATCGCACAGCCTACAATACCTGCTGCAATATCTGTCAGTCGTTTTAATCCCATCGGAACACTGCTTGCTGTATTGATACTGGTTGTCATACAGGTGTAACCACCAATACGTTCAATGGTTCGGTTTGGAAGTGCATTGTCCGTGTAATCCAGTGCAATATGCACAACTACACCCATCTGAAGCAATGTCCAGGTCAGTTCATTTACTTCCTTATCATCCTGAGACAGTTTGATCATAACCTCATCGATGACATCTTTCTGAACATAAGTTAACAGATTGTCCTTATTACATACAACCGAAATCCCTTCGATCTTTTCATTTTCAAGATCACGATCCATAATTGCCAGACCTGCCAGATTAAATCCGTTATACATACGGTCTGAAAATTGCCGAACCATTTCTGTCGCATATTCCTGTGTACTGATAACCAGGAAATTCGGCTGATTCTTACCTTTCCATACAATCCGGCGCACATTCAGTTTCCACAGAAAACGTCCGACCAGCATAAAAATGATCGTAAATCCAAAGGAAGTCAGAAATACCTGTCTGGAAAACCAGAAAGCCTGCTTTGTCACGTACAGATACGCCATAACCAGTCCCCACATTACAATATTGTGAACCAGTACAGACTCTATTTCACGTATAAAACTACGCTTCAGAATATTTTTGTATGTGCTACGCAGCAATACATAGCAGATATCAATGATAATCAGCAAAATATTTACATGGGCATACAGGCTTGTCTCTCGATAAAGCCGCAGTGTGTCATGCCGGAAGAAGTAAGAGACCAGATATGCAATCTGGATACAGAGCAGATCAATGATCATGAAATCTATATGCTTCCACCAACCATACTTTTTCTTTCGATTCATAGCATCCCTCGTCTTAGATTCTAATCTTTATACTTTATTTGTTCGCTAACCGGTTCAATCCACTGAAGAATGCACGGATTGTTGCCTTTGTGATATTGGAGCTGTCACCTGCACCAAACAGTACTTTTCCGGTGCGGTTGTCTCCCATCTCGATGTAAGCAGCTGCTCTCGCATGTGAACCGGATCCAAGTGCATGCTCGGAATAGTTCATAACGCGTACATCAAGGTCAAATTCTTTGTTGATGGCTGTCTTGACAGCATCCAACGGTCCGTTACCTTTTGCTTCAATATGATACGGTGTTTTCTTATACTCAAAATCAATGGTTGTGACACAGTCTTTGTCATTGACATCTTCCACACGGATTTTCTTGAACTCGAACGGATCATCCAGTGCGATATATTCATGCTTGAATGCATCAAAAATCTGCTCCGGTGCGATTTCACCGCCCTGCTGCTCAGACATTTTCTGGATAACGTCTGCAAATTCCTTGTGCATCTCTTTCGGTAATTTATAACCATACATAGATTCCATAACAAAGGCTACACCGCCTTTTCCGGACTGGCTGTTAATACGAACTACCGGCTCATATTCCCTGCCGATATCTGCCGGGTCGATTGGAAGGTACGGAACCTCCCAGATGCCTGTGTTGCGCTCGCGCAACGCGTGCACACCTTTATTAATAGCATCCTGATGAGAACCGGAAAATGCTGTAAATACAAGTTTTCCTGCATACGGATGGCGCATATCGATGTCCATCTTACAGCATCTCTCATATACATCAATAATCTCTTTGATATCTTCAATGTTCAACTTCGGATCAATACCCTGTGAAAACATATTGTATGCCACATTCAGCACATCAATATTACCGGTACGCTCGCCGTTTCCGAATAAAGTTCCCTCTACACGGTCAGCTCCTGCCAGCAGGCTCAGCTCTGTCGCTGCGATACCTGTTCCTCTGTCATTGTGAGGATGAACACTTAATATTATAGAGTCTCTGTTTTTGAAATGTTTATGCATCCATTCAATCTGATCTGCATATACGTTTGGTGTATTCATCTCTACGGTTGCCGGAAGATTGAAGATGATCTTATTTTCCGGTGTCGGCTGCCAGATATCCTGTACAGCAGTACAGATATCAAGTGCGAATTCTACCTCTGTACCTGTGAAACTCTCCGGTGAATACTCAAGCTGGATATTGCCGTCAAATTTTGCCGCACGCTCTTTTACCATTTTTGTTCCGTCGATGGCAATCTGCTTAATTGCTTCTTTATCTTTATGGAATACCACATCACGCTGAAGAACAGATGTAGAATTGTAAATATGTACAATTACATTCTTGATTCCCTGAATTGCTTCAAAAGTACGGTCGATCAGATGCTCTCTGCACTGTGTCAGAACCTGAACCTGTACATCATCCGGAATCATGTTCTCATCTACTAATTTTCGTAAAAAATCGTACTCAATCTGAGATGCTGCCGGGAAACCGATCTCAATCTGTTTAAAACCAAGTTTTAACAGTAACTGGAACATTTCCATTTTTTCTTCTACATTCATCGGGTCGATCAGAGCCTGATTTCCATCACGCAGATCCACGCTGCACCAAAGCGGTGCATGCTCAATCTCTTTGTCCGGCCATTCACGATCCGGGTAATGTAATACCGGAACTCTTTTATATTTTTTGTAATTTAACATATCTATCTCTCCCATGGTATAACATCCTGACGGGCACTTTCCGTCCTTCTTTCTCCATTTCTGGCAGAAACTGCCAGATTTATGTCAAAAAAGCGCGCAAAGTCCCTGTTATATTTTCCTTGCTAAATATACATATTATATCATCTATCTTAACGTTGCAAGATGATTTTTCTGAATAATTCATGAAGTTTTCCAAATCAAAATAAAAATGAGCAAGTTTTCCCTTTATTCCAAACAGGAAAACTTACTCAACATCTATGATAGCATATACTAACTCAAGTGTCAATATGTATTAAGTTCAATACAATCACTAAAAAATACCCTTATTGATCGTTTTGTCTCAGAGAACGCTTGCAATTCTTGTTTTTTTATATTATTATGAGGGAAAGCTTATGAGAGCTTAACGAACAAGTATTTTTTAGGAGGAAAAAAATTATGGCATACGTAATTAGCGATTCTTGTGTAATGTGTGGCGCATGTGCTGGTGGATGTCCAGTAGGTGCTATTTCTGAGGGAGATTCTCAGTACGTTATCGACGCTGACGCTTGCATCGATTGCGGCGCTTGCGCAGGTACATGTCCTACAGGTGCTATCGCAGAGGCTTAATCTTAAGTCCTTATTAGCACATAGTATTAAGAAAATGACAAAAACTGCTGTACTGATATAAGTATGGCAGTTTTTTATATTCTGAATTTCTATATTGGATTTGTGTGTCAAAACACTCAAATCTTGATTACACAGATTGCTCCGTGCTTTACACTCCCACAAATTTTAATAAAAATATATTTTTTTCTTCCTTTTACATAAACTTTAGTGTATAATAAAGTCATAATTTAGTATAGTTGAGTTTTAAATCTAAATCAAAATAAATTATCTATGGAGAAAAAAGATGGCTATTACAGCAAAAAAAATTGCAGAAAAGCTTAACCTGTCTCCATCTGCTGTATCTCTGGCGCTAAACGGCAAACCTGGTGTCAGTGACAGTACAAGAGAACTTGTTCTTGCAGAAGCAGAAAGGCTGGGTTATGCAAAGCAAAAGGTTACAACCGCCGGACCACAAAATATCCGTTTTGTAATTTTTCTAAGCAATCAGCGTGAAATCATTCAAGAAACCACTTTCTATTCCTACATACTGCAAGGAATCGAAAAATATGCGAAACGATATGGATATAATGTTCTTGTAAGTTATTATCGCGCCGACGAAGATTCAACATTACAATTAAATGCAATTTCTTCAGATGTTACGGGACTGATCATTCTCGGAACATCTATTGAACGTTCTCGGTTAGAAGAGTTGCGCCCACTGTTTGATCTTAACCTTCCTATGGTATTGGTCGATAACTATATCGAAGCTCTTGGCATTGACTGTGTTGTTACAGATAATTACCGTGGCTCTTACAATGCCACAAAATACCTTTTAGGAAAAGGGTATACAGATCTTGGTTACCTGCGTTCCAAATCCAAAATCGATAACTTTCGCAGACGTCAGGAAGGATTTTTCAATGCCTGCAAAGAGGCAGCACTTGATGAGAATTATATTATGATCGATGTAGGTATTTCTTCCCAGAAAGCATATAACGATATGAGTGAGTGGCTCAATAATAATCAGCCGCCCCGTGCTTTACTTGCAGATAATGATGTAATTGCAACGGCATGCACTCGCGCTCTAAAAGCACATGGCTATCGGATTCCGGAAGATGTCGCAGTTATCGGATTTGATAACATGCCTTTGTGTTCGATGGTGGAACCTCCTCTTACTGCCATTGATGTAGACAAAGAAATGATTGGCAAAACAGCGGTTAATCTTCTCCACAATCGCATCGCAGAGTTCTACTCTGGTGCAGAATCCATTAACGACGGAACACTCCTCGTTTATGTTTCCACAAAATTAGTAGAACGTGAAACCACATAAAATACTTTTCATGTAAAAATAAGCACGGTCGCTGACTGTGCTTATTTTATAATATAAAGCAAAATAAACAGACCCAACAGCAACTACCGTTGTCATTGAGTCTGCCTGTAGAGATTATATATTATCCCTATACATGAGGAAGAAAACAAATCTAGATTGGATGGTAAATCTTTTATTCTTCTGGTGGAATAATTTCATCTGCCTGTTTTCCAAGAGCTGCTTCGGAGCCTGGAACCTGATATACAGCTACCATATGTGTAGTCATATCCGGTCCATTTACGGTTCCATGCTCAAGATGCGCCGGAATACGTACAAAATCGCCTGGCTGCATCAATTCAGAAATTCTTGTACCATCTTCCAGAATGATATACTGTTCACAATCTTTTCCATCAATCATATACAAAATCTCATCGCATTCATGGCTATGCTGACTGTGTCCTAATCCCGGGAGCAGGGTAACAATACCGCCCGTCATGTTGTCTGTACCTGTTGTACGCGGCTCAATTGTCCATGCAAGTGTTCCCCAAGGAAATTTCTGCGTCTCACACTGTTTTGTATTTACAAAAAATTCTTTTCCTGTATATTTTTTCATGATAATGATCTCCTTTTATACCGATAAGATTTTATTTAATTCGATCATTCCGAGTCGGTTTACGCCGACTCAGAACAATCATATATTTTTTAACTCTTAAAACTGAGTGAAGTCTGGCATTTCAATAATCTCTCCGCCTCTCATAGCCGACTCGTGAGCTAGGATTCCGGCTACATTCCAGTTTGCTGCCACAACAGAATTTACATGAGCTGGTCTGCCCTCGAGGATTGCATCGATGAACTCACGGATCATATGCGGATGAGATCCACCATGTCCATCTCCCTGAATAAAGGATACATGATCCTGATCTTCAATCTGGTTCTTCAAACTGAACTTTTTAATGGAATCAGGAAGCATATAATCTGTATCCGGTACATGAATATGTTCTGCACCTTCAATACCTGTATAGAGAACCGGACCTTCACCTACACACTGCTCCCACTCAAATGATTCTTTGGAACCATAGAAATCAAAACTTTCACGATACTGACGAATTGTATCAAACAATGTACGTGTAACCTCACCTGCCACATCAGAATCTGCAAATGTCAACTGCACAGACTCTGCTGCAAATGGGGAATTGTACTTTCCAACATACTCTTCACGAATACGTCCGGAACCAATACAGCGAACAGTTTTAATCGGTTTACGAAGGATTTCAGAAAGTGGAGCAATCGCATGAGTCGGATAATGCATTGGTGGCATACCATACCAGTAGGATGGCCATCCCGGAAGACTCATATTCTGCTGATGAGATCCTCGAAGAAACTGCAAACGTCCGATATCACCTTTCTCATATAAGCTCTTAAAATATAAGAACTCTCTTGTATAGATGGATGTCTCCATCAGCATGTATACTTTACCAGTTTCTTTCTCCAATTTGCAGATGTTCTCACACTCTTCAACTGTCATTCCCATAGGAACGGTAGAAGCAACATGCTTGCCTGCTTTTAACGCTTTCTCTACGAAAGTATAATGTGAAAGTAAATCTGTGTTGATATGTACTGCATCAATATCAGGATCTTTTAATAACTCGTCATAGTCTGTGTAACGTTTCTCTACACCATGTGCATCTGCGAATTTGTTTAATTCCTCTTCATTTCTACGGCAAACAGCTACACACTCTGTTTTTTCATACGCCTGATAAATCGGTACAAACTCTCCTCCAAATCCTAATCCAACTACCGCAACTCTTACTTTGTTGTCCATACCTTACACCTCTTTCTTTAAGATTAAAAAATATTGTATCTGAAAAATTATCTGCTTGTCTTCTCACGAACATATACGATTAACATGAGAAGCAGAATAATTCCGGATCCTAAATACTTACCGCTGTCGCCATAACCAAGTGCTACAAATAGATTTGTCAGTGTCTGGAGTACAATCGCTCCAAGAATAACCCCAATGTAATTTCTCTGACCACCTTTGATGGATACACCACCTATAACTACAGCTGCAATACTAGGCATTACATATGTAGATGCCATATCTTTGAATGCCATTCCCAAATTGCCAAGAAGAATTAATCCCATCATTGCTGCAATGATACTGCAAACAACAAAGGACGACATTCTAATAAAGTTAACCTTTACACCTGACAAATGTGCTGTTCGTGGATTTGCACCTGTTGCCACATATAAACTGGATAGCTTTGTTTTGTACAGGAGCCACATTACGGCTACTGTCATAATAGCCAGCAGAAATCCAATGTTTGGAATCGGCCCCGTTTGCTGACCTGCCAGCCATTTCAGACATGGGCTCGGCTCACCACCGATACTTGCACCGGCTGAGTAAATATCTACAATACCCTGAAGAATCTGAGACATTGCCAGCGTCACTACCAATGAAGGAATCCTTGCATAAATTGTCATGAATCCATTGACAAGACCAACGACGACACCTACCATCAGAGCAAACAAAATTGCCTTCCAGATATTCATATTAGATCCATCCATCATACCTGCTGTTACACAGGATACTAATGTTGCTGTATAACCAACGGACAGATCGATGTCACCACCTGTACAGATGATCAACATCTGACCCAGACCGAAGATCGCGATCAATGCTGCGAACTTAACGGTTGATCCTACGGATGCGAACTGTCCGCCTGTAATCGCATTTCCCATAACAAACAGAATTACAATCAGAATGATACAAAGGATCAGGCTTGAATTTTTTTTAACAAATGACTTTGATCCATTTGCTGCTACTGTATTATTCACTCTCTTTGCCCTCCTTTGCTCTAAGTGTTTTCACCAGTCTGATAATTGCAGAACTGGATACTGCCACCAGAAGAATAATTCCACTCACCAGTGTCTGATAGTCACTGTTAATGCCGGAGAAAGAAATTAATTTTGATACCAAACTGATGATTGCCGCACCACCAATAGCTACATATACATTGCCTGTACCACCTGCCAGCGAAACACCACCGACAATTGCTGATGCGATACTCTTCAGAGTCAATGCATCACCAAGACGGGCACTACCTGACTGATTTTGTCCTACCAGGAACAATGCAGCCAACATACAACAAAATGCATCGAACAAATACGCCATAATCTGAACCTTTACGGTTTTAACACCACTATCATATGCAATATTACGATCAGAACCCACCGCATAGATATAACGACCAAGTTTTTTTCTGCTGATGATGTACCAGAGTACAATAATACCAACAATCATCAACACACCTGTCGGGATCTTGTCGCCAAAAGCTTTTAAAGCCGATGGCATATTCTCAACAGAGCTAAATTTGTAGAAAACTCGCATCCAATTTGCACATCCTCCACCCGGAGACGGCATGATAAACAATGCTGCACCAAGGTAAATGTAAGATGTAGCAAATGTAGCAATAATCGGCGGAAGTTTAAAATATGCAACAGATACGCCATTTAACAGACCGATACCAACCATTGCCAGACAGCATACCAATAATGCAATTACTCCGCTTCCTGGTGTTGCTGATTTCATAATTCCTGCAAGAATACAAAGCATAAATGCCATTGCATTACCGCTAGACATATCCAAACCACCGGAAATAATTACGACTGCCTGCCCAAGCGTAAGAAGAATGATCGGTGTCCAGGAAATAATCATATTTTGAAGTGAAGATGGAGCAAAGAAATTTCCCTGCAACACTGCCACAACAATGATCATTATTATTAAAATTATTATTGTAACGAACTCCGGTTTTCTAACGAAAGCAGGAACAGATTTTTTCTTTGTATTCATGTTTATGCTTCCTCCTCTTTGTGATTACCCTTCATGGAGAGTTCAACCAATGCCTCATCTGTAATCTCATCACCAACAAGTTCGCCTACGATACATCCCTCATGCATTACCAGCACACGATCACAGTTATCAATTAATTCTTCATTATCACTGGCATAAAGCAATGCAGAAATATGCTTCTCGTCCACAATGTTCTGTACAATATCGTACATATCCTTTTTCGCACCTACATCAACACCTTTTGCCGGATCGGAAAGTACAATCAGCGAAGATTCTACCTGCAGCCATTTTCCCATAACAACTTTCTGTGCATTACCGCCAGAAAGACTGGATACCGGACATTCAATGCCATCCGACTTGGTAGAAAGAATCTTTTTAGATTCCAGACACTCTTCCCTGTATTTCTTTTTTGGAAGAATGAATGGTTCTTTCTTCAATGCAGTTTTCGGAAGAATATGGTTCTCGTAGATACTGTTCTGCATCATCAAACCTTCTTTTTGACGATCACCGGGAATCAAGAGGATTCCACGCTCAATCGCTTTATGTGGTGCATTCAGTAATACTTCTTCTCCATTTACTTTAATCCTGGATTTCATATCCTTGTAATCACCAGAGATTGCAAGAAGTAATTCTTCCTGACCCTGACCAGAAAGTCCTCCGATTCCAAGTACTTCGCCTTTTTTAATATGAAGAGAAATATCTTTTAAAACATTCTTATAATTCAAATGTTCAATATCAATCGTCCTTTCATCAGGAATCTCTTTATATGTACGCTTCTCAGAGACAATTTTCTTTTCTCCGGTGATCATCTGAATGATCACATCTGCGTCTTTTTCATCTTTATCAAAATCTAATCTGCCAACAACTTCGCCGTTTTTGAAAACGATGATATCGTCACAGATATCCATTACTTCCCACATTCTGTGAGAGGTAAATACCATACCGACTCCGCGGTCTGCAAGCATTCTCATGTATTTGAATAAAATCTCAACCTGCGATTGTTCCAGTGCGGCTGTCGGCTCATCAAGAATCAGCATTTTCGGTTCCTGTGAGATTGCTTTTGCCACCTCCACAATCTGCATCTCTGACGGACTAAGTTCAGAGACTTTTCTGCTGTAATCAAAGCCCGGTACGAAATCTTCCAAAATTTTGGCAGCCGTGTGTTTTGCATTCGAATCATCCAGAAAAAATCCTTTCTTTTTCTCAAATCCCATTACAATGTTCTGCCATACAGTCAGATCCGGTAAAAGGCTCAGATTCTGGAATGCCATCGCAATTCCTGCTTTTTTGGCATCCATCGGGTTTTTGAAGTTTACATCTTTCCCCAAATATGTGATGGTACCACTATTTTTGTGATATACACCTGTAATACATTTGGAAATTGTACTTTTACCCGAACCATTGGCCCCCAGCAATCCGGTAATTTTTCCGCTTCGGCAGACGAGATTACCATCACTCAAAGCCGGAACGCCATTAAATTCTTTTACTATATTTTTTGCCTCAAGGATTATTTTATTTTCCATCTTATCTACCCTTCAAAAGCCATTCATTTTTCTTCCTATTAGTTTCAACAGGAACGCGATAATAATGTGTAAAAGCAAAATACCGGGGATTGAGGGGGCAGTTCCCCACCTACCCCGGTATCTACTTATGATTTCATCAGAAATTATACTTCATTAAATCTGTTATTATTTGAACAGAGCGTTTGCTTCATCATCCGTCATATATTCATCAATACACTGCTCATCTGTAAAGTCTTTTACAACTTCCCATCCTTCATCAAAGTTATCGTTTGTGTAAACAGTTGTAACAACATACTCATATGTAGCTACGCCATCTTCAACTGTAAGCTGGCTCTCATCAAACTCTTTACCCTGAGCAATTTTAACTGCGATTCTTGCTGCTGTAGCACCAATTCCCGGAGGGTTCGGAACTACTACTGCATTAAAATCTTCTCCTTTGTCTACCAGATCTTTCCAAGCTGTAAAGAACGCTTTGGAACCATCACCGGAAACAACCTTCGGAATATAGTTTGCATCGATACAAGCCTGCAGAACACCGTAGCATCCGTTGTCCTGTGAAATAATTCCATCAGGTTTGATTCCGGAAGCAAGAATTGCTGCTGTTACGGATTTAGATGTTGTATTATCCCAACCACCCGGCTGATTTGCAGCCAGTGTTACGTCTGGATATTCAGCAATTGCATCATCTGTTGCTTTGATACGAATTACGTTAGCCGGATGTCCGTCAAGACCAGATACCTCAACTACAGTACCTTTTCCACCAATGATATCAAGCAATGTCTTTGTAGGACCATACGCATACTGATAATGATCTACAGATACATTTAAGATACCTTTTGCTGTAATAGATGCATCATAAACAACTACAAGTTTTCCAGCTGCTTCTGCATCTAAAACTGCCTCATTCAGTGACGTTGTATCATTTGGATTAATCATAATTACATTTACCTGAGGATCATCGATAAAATCACGAATAATCTGTACCTGTTCATTAGCATCGCCATTTGTTGCATTATTTACAACTTTGTATCCCTTGATATCCCCACTTGTTTTATATTCATCAAGCACATCTGTGATATCGTTTACCATCTGGTCACGCCATGCAGATCCACCAGAACCTGGTGCAATACCTACATAAATATCCTGTCCTGTGAGATCAACTTTTGTTAATACCCCATCTGTTGACTCGCTCTTACTACCGGAACTCGTTTCCTCACTGGCCGATCCAGTGTTTGCTGCGCCACCTTTATCATCAGATGCGCCCCCACAACCTGCAAGTAACCCTACAGCCATAGCTGCTACCATTAATGCTGCGATCACTTTCTTTTTCATTCTTTCGCTCCTCCTTCTTTTGCCAGAATTCACTCTCTTGAATCCCATATTCTGTATCAGTTTTTTCACTGTTACATTCTTTACAGTTCATATAAATCTTTTACCGTCGGATATATCTGTACAAACTTGCTGTACTGTTTATTGTATTTTTCTACAATTTCCCGTTCCGGTTCAATAGTTTCTACTACTTCTACAATCTTATCGGCCGCTTCTTTTACACTTGCGTATTCTCCACAGGCAACCGCGGCAAGCATCGCTGCTCCTAGTCCCGGGCCTTCTTCTGTTTTCAAAATATCTACCTTGATTCCCAGGACATTCGCAACAATTTTTCGCCAGATACGGCTCTTTGCTCCACCGCCACAAAGTTTTGTTCTTTCAATCTCAATCCCCTGTGATTTTGCCACTTCAAAAGAGTCTCGAATCGCAAATGCAACACCTTCCAAAACTGCCTGTGACATCTGCGTCTGTGTTGTATCCATTGACATTCCGATAAACATACCTCTTGCCTTCGGATTGTTGTGTGGCGATCTCTCTCCCATTAAATAAGGAAGAAATGTTACTGGATTATCACCAAGTTCGGAAATCCCACCAAGTACCGCATCATAATCCTTGCTGCCGATAATATTTTCTACCCACCATTTATTACAGGAAGCTGCGCTTAGGATACATCCCATTAAATGGTAGCATCCATCTGCATGTGCAAAGGAATGTAATGCATTTTTCTGATCTACACAAAATCTTTCACTGGAAACAAATACAGTTCCACTTGTTCCGAGGGAAACATTACATTTTCCATCCCCCACAGTTCCTGTTCCAACAGCTGCTGCTGCATTATCACCAGCTCCTGCAACTATCTTACATGTTTCTGGAAATCCAAGTTCTGCTGCCATCTCCGGTTTTAACGTTCCAGTTGCATCATAACTTTCATATAACTTTGGCAACACATCTTCTGTGACACCACAGACATCCAACATTTCTTTTGACCAGCATTTATTTTTGACATCCAGCAGTAACATACCTGAAGCATCTGAATAATCGGTACTGAATATACCACTCAATTTGTATGCGATATAATCTTTTGGAAGCATTAATTTACAGATTTTTGCAAAATTTTCTGGTTCATTCTCTTTCAGCCACAAAATTTTGGGTGCGGTAAATCCTGCAAATGCAATATTTGCTGTATACTCTGAAAGCTTGTCCTTGCCAATCACTTCATTCAGATAATCTGTCTGTTTTTGAGTACGTCCATCATTCCAGAGAATTGCCGGTCTGATTACTTCATCTTTATCATCCAGAATTACCAGTCCATGCATCTGTCCTCCGAAGCTGATTCCTGAAATCTGGGTTTTGTCATACTCTGCTGTCAGTTCTTTCAATCCCTCGATTGTTGCCTTCCACCAGTCCTCCGGTTTTTGTTCTGACCATCCTGGATGTGGGAAATATAATTCATAGCTTTTGGAAATTACATTTTTGATTGTGCCATCTCCCTGCATCAGCACAAGTTTAACGGCTGAAGTTCCTAAATCTACCCCTATGTAATACATATTCCTTTTCCTCATCCTTATCTGTATGGATTCTCTGTAACGTAGCACATACCTACTGGCTGGTTATAACCGATTTCTTCCGGTGCCACACCGATGTATTTCAGCACTTCAAATAATTGTTTTCCAAAATGACCGAACATAACTGCTCCATGGTGCGGATAATTTTTTTCAACCAGGACATGACGGTAAAATCTTTCCATCTCTTTGATTGCAAAGATTCCAATTGCTCCAAAAGATCTTGTTGCTATCGGAAGTACCTCGCCCTCTGCCAAGTAAGCTCTTAATTTTCCATCGGCTGTACTCTGGAGACGATAGAATGTGATGTCACCCGGAATGATGTCACCTTCAAGTGTTCCTTGTGTAACTTCTTCCGGAAGACTTCTTGCCATGATCATCTGATATTCCATGGAATGTTTTACCAGTTTTGTGGAGCATGTGTTTCCACAGTGGAATCCCATGAACGTCTCGCCTTTTCTATAATCAAATTTTCCTTTGATATCTTCATTATAAATTGCATCTGTTACGGTATTGTTGATATCAAGCAATGTAACTGCATCACCGCTGATACACTGACCGATGTACTCGCTTAATGCTCCATACAGATCAACCTCACAGGATACCGGGATTCCTTTTCCTGCCAGACGGCTGTTTACATAACATGGAACAAATCCGAACTGTGTCTGGAATGCCGGCCAGCATTTTGTACTTAATACCACATACTCGCATGCACCTTTATGCGCTTCCACCCAGTCAAGAAGTGTAAGTTCATACTGAGCAAGTTTCGGTAAGATTTGCGGTTTGTTATTTCCATCTCCCAATTCTTTTTCCATATCTGCCACAACTTCCGAAATACGAGGATCATCTGCATGTTTATGAAAAGCTTCAAACAGATCCAGTTCTGAATTCTCTTCAACCTCAACCCCTAAATTGTAAAACTGTTTAATCGGTGCATTACATGCAAGAAAGTTTAATGGTCTCGGTCCAAAGCTGATCACTTTCAGGGAAGAAAGTCCGATAAGTGCTCTTGCAATTCCTACAAAATCATGAATCATATCTGCACATTCTTCCGCGCTGCCAACAGGTTCTTCCGGAATATAAGCTTTTGTGTTTCTCAGTGCCAGATTGTAGCTTGCATTCAACACTCCACAGTAAGCATCTCCTCGTCCCTGTATCAGATTTTCTTCCTCCGCTGCAGCAACAATGATTGCCGGTCCATCAAATCTCTTCACAAGCATTGTCTCTGCAATCTCTGGTCCAAAATTTCCAAGATACACACACAAAGCATTACATCCTGCCTTTTTAAGATCGTCCAATGCCTGCAGCATATGAATCTCACTCTCCACAATGCAAATTGGACATTCATAAACATTTTTCTCTCCGTATTTATCCTGATACGCTCTTATCAGATTTTTTCTTCTGTTTACGGATAGACTTTCCGGAAAGCAATCGCGGCTGACCGCAACCACACCTACTTTTACTTCTGGAACATTAAACATTTTTGTGCCCCCCTAACATTTAATTTATTTAGTAAATTATTTTCTCAATTAATTTAGTTGTATTTTACCCCCCCCCTTGCTTTTGTCAATTATTTCTTTCTTTAAATTCACATTTTTGGCATATTCTTGTATTTTTTCTCCTCTTTTTTATGCATTTTGCCTATTTCTTTGTCCAGTTTTTAACAAAATACATCTACATATTTTAGTTTAATGTTTAGTTTATCATCATTTTTTACTTCACATACACTTTTTGAAGCAAAATTATTTTCTATATGATGTTTTTTATATAAAAAGGCAAAAAAGTGCCGAAAAACAATCCCTATCTGAATCATTTTTCGGCACTCTGTTTTTATTTAAAATTCTTCTGCCTTATATGTCGTATAACCTTCGTAGTAATAGCTGCGATCAATGCCTTTCTTAAAGATCTCACGGCTCTCGCTATCTGTAAGTCACCACTACCACACTCTGCCCTGGCAGTGTTACACTTCCCTTAATCTGAATTTTCTGCTCTGCCACCACTGATTTCTCCGGTAATCCTTCTGGTATCTCGCCGGTTCCCTGTAACGTCCACTGCTTTCCAGATGCACTTACCGCTGCTCCATCAGCATCTTCCAGTGACAACTCAAAATTCTGATGCGTTGTATTAACCGTTTTCACAATGATGTTTTCATCTTCATCCATGGAAACAGACACATAAATTCCCTTTTTTCGCAATTCCACATCCTGATCATGCAGTAACACCGTATGACTGCCTCTGTGGTTTGCAAACAGCTTCTGCACATAGTAATTCGGTGTCAGATACACCTCACGGTCATCAAACCAGATCATATCCGGCTTCCACTGGCTATGCCCGATCCGATTAAATAACGGTGCGTAAGAAGCAAGTTTTACCACATCCGCATTTTTCTCAATGCCGGTCAGCAATGCCGCTTCGGCAAGAGCGCTCTCCATGGAATTTTCCCGCGCTTCGGTGTGTGCCGCATATTCTCCCGCAAAAACTGCCACGTCCCGCGGATAATCATCGTACATTGCCACATGGTCGTACAGCCACTGTGGACTTACATAATAATGCTCATCCACCGCATAACTGAAATTCGGATTTTCCTTTGCTTTTTCCCGATAATACTTCCATGCATCTTCTGTAATGGAGCACTCCATAAACGGTCCCGCCGTTCCAAGCAATCGAATCTCAGGATATTTCGCATGAATAGCTGCCTCAAAACGTTCATAACGGTATCTCAGATCCAGGTATTGCGTCTCCCACTGCTCATTTCCAACAGAAAGGTAATCCATACCGAAAGGCTCCGGATGTCCCATTTTGGCACGCAATGCGCCCCATTTACTGTCCACCGGACCATTGGCAAACTCAATGAGATCCAATGCATCCTGCACATATTCCTCAAATTCTGTACTGTCAGAATCCACCATTTCTGTAGAACGGAACTGACACGCGGTGCCAATATTCAGCACCGGAAGCGGTTTTGCCCCCAACAGCTCACACAACAGAAAATATTCATAAAATCCAAGTCCGAAAGACTGTCCATAATGCGCATCCGGCCGTTTCGTCATCGGATCATTTTTGCCCCAGTCATCATCAAAAGCCCACAGATTCGAAATATAACGGCGGTCTTTCACATCCCCTACTGTATTTTTCCAATAATAACGGTTGTCCAGACTGATGCCTTCCACAATACATCCTCCCGGGAAACGCACAAATCCCGGTTTGATCGCCTGTAGTGCCTCAAACAGATCCTTTCGAAAAATTCCTGACACCGCATCTTCCGGAATCATTGAGATCAGATCAAACTCTACGATACCCGGCGCATCCAGTGTGATTGCAAACTGAGCACCGCGGACATCATCCAGCGCGGTAAGTACCGCTTCATATTTTATCCACTCATTTCTACGGCATTTATCACTCTGATCCATCTGATGGATTTTTTCAATATCCGGATTCAGCGTTCCATAGCCGACTTCCATCGGAATCTTCAGGTCGCAGAATGGTACATAGGGAACCGGTTTCACCGCTTTTACTTCTGCCTGTGCAAAAATCTGTCCATCCCTTTGCACCGTTATCTGGAACCATTCACCTTCATATGCCACACATCTCGCATAAAAAGAGACTTTGTAAGTATGATCTTTTTCTAATCGAATGCCGTCATATGCTTTATTTGTAAATCCCTGTCCTGCCTGTTTTGCCGTAAAACGCAGATAATGCGGATTCACCGCAGACACCGGAGTTCCTGTCACATACTGCATCAGCGGCTCCTCTTCTCCTGCCTGATACAGCGTTTTCCACGCATATCCAAAGTCATCCACTGCATAAAATCTGCCCGGATTTCCATAGGCTTCCTTCGCCTCAAAAGAACGATTTTCGATCAGTTCTGCATACAGACCACCGTCTGCTGCAAAATTAATATCCTCAAAAAATAAACCGATCAGCTCCGGTGCTATCGAAACACCTTTTTCTTTTCCTACCCTCATACTACGTTACCTTCTCTCTAAAAAAACTTCCATCTACACGCTATCTGCTTGTTGTTTCTATCCAATTTATTCCTGTTCCGTGATTCAAGTCGAACGCACGTGAGACTTGGTGCGTGATTCTGGTCAGCG
>NZ_JRFU01000037.1 GCF_003122485.1 Eubacterium ramulus | reverse complement strand
CGTTCTGTACTGCATCCGCAATACCAGCTTCCTTCATGGCATCTGCCAGCAGCTTCTGCAGATATTTTTCAGAAGTCTTGCATCCAAGATACTGTGCCGTACCTTTTCCGTAATGATTTCTGGTTACTGCCGCATAATCTTTCCATGCATAGTGATCATAAGATGCCAGCACTTCTGCGCCTTCCGGTTTCACAAGTTCCATGAAAAGTTCTGCCTGCTCATCCGCTGTACCGCTCAGTTTCACATCTTTCGGGAAAGTGAAATTGCTGTAGGAAATACCAAGGCATTCGTTTAATACATGTGGGAATGCGTCATGATATACTTTTACATTTTCGTCCGTATAAGCGGTCTTGAATGTAGTGATCAGATATCCGCCATCTGCCACATACTGTTTCATGCGCTGCAGATCTGCCTCGCAAGCTGCATACAGCGCTGGAACGATCACCATCTGATAACGATCCATCTCTTTGCAAGACGGCTCAATGAAATCAACTTCCACATTCATTTTGTAAAGGGCATCATACATCCAGCGAACTACGTCATTATAACCGGTTTTTCCCGGACCTTCTGCCGTGGTATCAATGCGGAACCAGTCAAGTGCTGACAGTGCGTCATTGCTGACAACCATTGCCACTTTGTTCTCTTTTTTCAGATTACAGAGTGCCGGGCTCAATGCTGCAAAATCACGACCGATGGTTTTTGCCTCACAATATACATGATTTTCCTTAAAATCATGACTCAGCAGACCACGCCAATATGTCTCAAAGGAGTTATGGATGGAATGCCAGTGCCAGTACTCAACCATAGCCGCACCTGATGCTACATGACTGAAGGCCTGCTGACGAAGCTGTCCCGGGAACGGAGTCCAACATGGATAGCCCTGTGCCTCTGTCTCAAGGACAAAGTAGTTGTTCTGCTTCAGCGAACGTGTCATATCACCGCCAAAAGCGATCTCTGCTCCTGTCAGTTCCTCCTGTGTCGGATGATAAATGTCACAACCTGCTACCGTTAATGCTTCTCTTGCAATCTCAAAATGGTTGTTTGCCGGCTGTACACCGTAAGAATAACCGCGCCACTCAAAATCCAGATTATGTGTGATAAACTGATCCGGGCGGGCATACTCTTTTACAATATTGGACTGCCAGGTCAGAAACTCTGTAACAAGGCCACGACGGAACTTATCAAATTCAGCACCAAGGCTTCCATTGATGGTTCCACGCACATCCGGAAAATCTTCCCAGTTATCCACACGGTTGCTCCAGTAATCCAGGCCAAAAGCTGCGTTCATGGCATCGGTGCTTCCATCAAATTTTTCTTTCAGATATTCCACAAATGCAGCCTGCACATTTGGGCCGGCGGTATCGTAATATTTTGTCTCATTATCTAACTGGAAACCAATGATGCATTTGCGCCCCTGACAAACTTCCAGTAACTTGCGGATGACACGCTCACCGTATTTCAGATAGTTCGGATTTGTGATATCCATGATCTGACGCGCGCCGTACACACCCTCGCCCTGATGTGTCACAGCAAGAACCGTCGGATCCATTTTTACCAGCCAGGATGGAACCGCATAAGTCGGTGTACCGATGATAACGTCAATGCCTGCATCTTCCATGGCGTCCAGCACCTTGGTCACCGTGGAAAAATCAAACTGACCTTCCTGCTTTTCGTAAGTGCTCCAGGTGGATTCTGCGATACGGACTACGTTGATGCCCGCAGCTTTCATCATTTTGATGTCTTCCTCTAAACGGTCATACGGAAGATACTCATAATAATACGCTACCCCATACAGTAATTTGTTCATGAAAATGCCCTCCTTTTTTGGTGTTGACAGACGGTCGAAATGCGGAATTTTAATCTGTAAAGCGGCATGCAGGCTCACACGAACAATTTTCTATCTGCGCTGCGCCATCTATTGTTGCCTCCTTCCGTGAACTCACCCACAGCAACATCAGCTGTGGGCTCAGACACACTCCCGGAGGCAACATTATGCTCGCTCCGATAACGAAAATTGCTCTACCGTTTCGCCCTGCATGTCCGCTTTCACAGATTTATTCCTGCATTTCTACACATCAATACAATGCAACATTTTGTTCTTCGTCTTAAATGATTTATTGTCTTATGCATATAATCTTACAGTAAATATTTTTCTATGAAAAGAAAACCATTGTCCTAAAATGGACATCTATTATCCAGCCAAGGTGATTTCTGTAATCCTAATTTATGATGAGTACCAGTTCAACCTCACTGTTGTATCAAATTCAAGTCGAACGCACGTGAAATCTGGTGCGTGATTCTGGTCAGCGTAAGCGGACATATTCTTCTCAAAATTACTCTTCCTCTGCACTTTGTTCTAATGCCTTTAATACTTCTTCATCTTTCAAGTGTACATGAATGCCGTTCACTTCTACTTCATCCGTCAGCGGAATTACAAGGCATGGCACGCCATCGATCATGCGTGTTTCCACAAGACCAGCCTGTTCCGGACTTACTTTCACTGTCATCTGCGGTGTCTTTACTTCAAACTTACGTGTATCGGAAATATTGTTTGCCATGACGGTCATCTGCGCACCGATTTCCTCATCATACTGTTTTTCAAACTGTTCCAGATTTTCCTCCGGTGCACCGCTGCGCTCTAAAAGTTTACGCACCTGCATTTTATCCAGTTCCAACGGTTCTCCACTTTCTTTCTGCTCCTCGATCATCTCGTTGAGGTTTTCATGGATGTTACGCACCACATCGTATACACACTCCTCTCCAAGAGTATCTTCTATGATTGTCTGGAAAGATTCTTTCTGCTGTGGCGCTGGAATTGGCTGTACACAGCCAAGCAGCTGTTCGGTAATGTCCGGACAGAGTTCCTTTGCATTTTTGGAATAGTAAAGCAGACGATGAATATCTGTGTTACGATCCTGAAATGCCGGGAATAAAAATCCCTGCTCTGGCATATCTACCAACCAGTCACGAATGCGGTCCTCGATGCTGTTTGTCTCCGCATTATAGCAAAGTCCGGCTTTTGACAGCGTTACCGGGCACAGACAGCACAGCACAAAGTTATATATGTAATCCGATGCATCGTCCATTTCCAGACCATCGGATGTTTTCATCGGAATATCATAAGAACCATGCACCAGCAAGATCAGATAATTTTCCGGATGATAATAAGTCTCAATAATGCGGTCATAAAAAGCATCCAACATCGTATCATCTTTTAACTCACTGTCACGCAGCGCCATCAGACTTTTCTGTGTACCTTCGCCCATTTCCTGTTCCAACGGAAATTCCATATTCAGCAGGTTTTTCCCCAACGTACCGGACAGACTTTTCCGAAAAATATCCAGATATTTATAAATTTCTTCTTCCGGAAGGGATAAAAATGCTTCCTTAAACTGCACAACTTTATTTTTATCTGCGTCCACATAACACCCACAAAGTCGGTTCAGACAACAGCGCTCTTTCGTAAATAACTTTTTGATTTCTGTAACTTCTTTTTTATTCATATAAATATTGCTCCTTTATTCTGGCATAAACTTCTGTGTCATTTCAATAAATGCCTTCATCGCCGGTGACACCCATCGGTTTTTGCTGTAGATTACCTGCATCAACATAGACAACTGAAATCCTTTTACGGAAAATAATGCGACTTTTTTCTCTCGCAATGCTTCTTCCAATGTAAATCTCGGAAGCAGAGATACTCCCAGATTTTCTATAACCGCATCGATAATCAGACGGGTGTAACCAATTTCGGTAATAGACGGTCTGCGTCCCCGCTGTTCCACCACATATTGTTCAAAAGCCTGACGATAATTGCAGCCTTCCTCGATCATAATAAAGTTTTCTTCCAAAACGGTATCTAACGGAATATCTTTTTTTCCCGCAAAAGGATGGTTTGCCGGACAGAAAAAACGGATTTCCGTCGGCACTTCATGAGCAGTCATCCAGTTAATATGGTTGATCTTGTTATCTACCGTCAAGATCAGATCCAGCTTGCCCTTTCCAAGCAGTTCCATACATTCCAGTGTCGTTGCCACCACGACCTTCACATTTGCCTTTGGATAACGCTTCTTAAACTCCCGGAAAATAATGCCGTAGCGGGAAGCACACAGCGTCTCCATGATTCCAACGCTGACTTCTCCGCTTGGTTCTTCCCCTTCCGCAAAATGCTCCAGCGCCATTGCCTCACAGCGTTGCAGATCATAAGCATAATCCAGAAATTCCTTTCCTGCAGCAGAAAGCACCGCACTTTTTCCATTTCGTTCAAACAGAGATACGCCCAATTCCCGCTCCAGAGTCTGAATCTGCATCGTCACAGTCGACTGTGCATAACCAAGATCAGATGCAGCTCTGGAAAAATTGCCGATCTCTGCGATTTTAATAAACGTTTTTACATTTCGTAGTTCCATTTTTTCACCATTTACATTATATTTGTCCCACAACGCTATCCATACTCAGGAAATTTTCATTTCCGAAACATGTCGTTTCCATTGTAAAACGTACTTTTCTCTCATGATTTATTGTATCGGGAATTTCGATGGAAGTAAACCTTTATCGTTCATTTTTTTTGATTTCACATATCACTTTTTTCAATTTTACAAATAGGTAACTATGTAGTATTCTAATATCAGAAATTGAACGAAATTTCAAAATCACTTTTTTACAACTCTCAACAAACAATCAAAAAAGCCTGTCCAATGGACAGGCTTTTTTGATACCTTGTTTGCGTGGCTTAAAATTTTATTTTAATTAACTTCTCATTATGTTAATCTTGCGCATGCAACACGGCGCTTATTTTTTCCAGGAAGTATATGCATGCGTGTCACTCGGTGCCACGGCGTAAATGGAACAAAGCAGAAACGAACTCCTACGAAAGAACCATTGAAAAATTTTCGTTGTGAGCACTGCGTCTAGCCCGACCGCGGGAGTGTGTCTGAGCCAACAGCTGGTTTTGCTGTTGGTGAGTTCGCGGAAGCGGTCGAAAATAAGCGACGCAGCGCTCACAGAAAATTTTTCAGGTTCTTGTAGGAGTTCGTTTCTGCTTGTTCCAAATTATCCTAAACAAAAATTACTTACCAAAAATCATTTTCGCACAACCATACATTCCGGCATCATTTCCAAGGGAAGCCAATACAAATTTTGTATCCTCACATGCCTGGAATGCACGCTCTTTAAAATGTTTCTGAACAACATCCAGCAGAATCTGTCCGGCTTTTGAAACACCTCCGCCAATAACAAACATTTCCGGATCCGCTACACAGGCAATGGCTGCCAGCGCACCGCCAAGAATCGTACCAAGTGTTTCTACTAATTCCAAAGAAACTGCATCTCCTGCTTTTGCAGCATCAAAAATATCTTTCGCTGTCACTTCCGGCAGATCACGCAGAGTTGTTGCCGCATCATCTGCCGCCAGGCGTTTTTTCGCCAGACGTACAATTCCAGTTGCAGAAGCATACTGCTCCAGACATCCGCATTTTCCGCAGCCGCAGACATCTGTCTCTGTATCAGACACCTTCATATGTCCGATCTCTCCTCCTGCTCCGTGTACACCGCCAATGATAGAACCATTGATGATAACACCACCACCGACACCGGTTCCAAGTGTAACCATAACACCGTTTTTGCAACCCTGTCCGCCGCCTTTCCACATTTCTCCAAGTGCAGCTACATTTGCATCATTTCCTACTTTTACTGGGAGTCCGATTTTACCGGAAAGAGTCTCTGCCACATCAAAAGTTCCCCAGCCAAGATTTACACACTGGCACACGATGCTGTCATTTTTAACAGGTCCCGGAACACCGATTCCAACGCCTTCCACGTCATCTTTACTGATTCCTGCATCTGCCATTTTTCCTTCTAATGAAGCAACGATATCGTCTAAAATAGATGCTCCGTTATTTTCTGTATTCGTCTTAATTTCCCATTTATCCAAAATCACGCCGGTATTGTCAAACAATCCAATCTTACATGTGGTTCCACCTACATCAACACCAAATCCATATTTTTTCATTTTACCCTACCTCGTTATCTCTAAATTTTGTTTTACCCTTATTGACCTCAGTATAGCACATTCTCTGTTTCTGTCTCAATGCCAGATTTCCACATTTTCGACTGATTTTTTGTATATTTCCGAACATCAGGAATTCAAGTCGAACGCACGTGAGACTTGGTGCGTGATTCTGGTCAGCG
>NZ_JRFU01000036.1 GCF_003122485.1 Eubacterium ramulus | reverse complement strand
TGCATCGTTGAGTGTACATGTGTCTTTGCCCAGTCCATAATGGTGCAAAGTTCTTTCCAATAATGTACTTTCTCATACGGCACAAATGCCAACGGAGCTCCTGTGATAATAAGTCCGTCGAACCATCGATCCTTTACCTGCTCAAATGTCGTGTAGAAAGACTCCATATGCTGCGTATCCACATGTTGTGGCGTATAGCTCGCAGTCTGCAGAAATTCTACCTTAATCTGAAGCGGCGTATTTGAAAGTTTCCGAAGTAGCTGATTCTCTGTAACCACCTTGGTCGGCATCAGATTCAGAATCAGTACATTCAGAGGACGGATATCCTGATGCATCGCCCGGTACTCCGTCATAACAAAAATATTCTCGCTTTCAAGAACGGCTGTAGCTGGCAGTGAATCCGGTATTTTAATCGGCATATCCTTTTCCTCCTTTTTCTAGTTTCAAGATTCTCCTTTGAATCTTGTAGAACTCTCCTTTGAGTCCCCGCAGATAGTTCTATTCTATCTGTTATCCATAAATAAATCAACACTTATTTTTTTCATAGTTCATGTATCACAGATGTTTAGAGGATGATCATGCCCACAAAAGAATTTATATTTCCTTCTTTAATGTATGTACCACTTTTACGATCAGTGGGATTACCATAGCGATCCACACCACCGGCTCAGCCCAGATAATGCCCCAGTATGCAAACACCGGCGCAAATACAAAGGCAAAAATAATTTTTCCCGCAAGCTCAATGCAGCTGGAAAATACCGGAATCACGCGGTCTCCAAATCCCTGCATGGAATTTCGCAAAATCACGATCACACCGCACACGATAATAAAGGACATATCTACTTTCAAATACATGCTTCCCCAGTAGATTACCTCCGCATCCGTGGTACTTGCCACAAACCGGATCAGCGCACCTTCCACCGTATGACAGATAATAAAAACTGCCACGCTCCAGATTGCCGCAATCAGCAAAGATGCCCGTATTCCCTGACGAATCCGGTCAAAACGCTTTGCACCGTAATTTTGTCCGCAGTAAGTCGCCATAGCAGAGCCAAGCACGCTCATCGGAAGGGACATGATCTCAAATACTTTTCGCGCCGCGGTATGTGCCACGATCACTGTCGTACCAAAGGTGTTGATGGCAGACTGCAGCATGATCGTTCCGATGCTTACCAGGCAGGACATTAATCCCATAGATAAACCACTTTTGTACATTTCCACAATCAGTTCTTTCTCCGGTCGAAAATCTGATTTTTGCAAATGTAAAATCGGGAATTTCCGGAAAATTCGAACAAAACATAAAACTACGGAAATTAACTGTGCCAGCACCGTTGCGTACGCCGCTCCCTGAACTCCCATATGAAATTCAAGAATAAACAAATAATCCAGTCCGATATTGCTGACCGTTGCCAGGATCAGGAACAATAACGGTGTCAGCGAATCTCCGATCGCACGCAATGTATTGGCACACAGATTATACAAAACCGTGGCAAACAGTCCCACGATCAGCACGCTGATGTACGCGTAAGACATTGCAAACTGTTCCTCCGGAACATTCAGCAAATGAAGCAATGGCTGCAATACAAACATCAAAACCACCACCAGAACCGCTGTGGTCAGTACACCAAGCTCGATTGTCATAGCAAAAGATTTTTTCAGCCGTTTCATATTGTCAGCACCAAAGCACATCGCTGTGATCAGGGAAAATCCTAATGTCAGACCATTTAAAAATCCGGTCATCAGCGTATGTAAGGTGGACACAGAACCAACCGCTGCCAGTGCTTCCGTTCCTAATGTACTTCCAACAATTTTGGTATCTACCAGACTATATAATAGCTGAAAAATATTCCCCCAGAAAATAGGGATGGAAAACAAAAGAATCTGTTTCCAAGGGGTTCCTTCTGTCAATGTTTTCGTTTTACCCATTTGTCATAACTCCTTTCCAAGAGTGTCGTGACAGACCCTCATACTGTTGTTTCTTATATTATATAAAATTCAACTCCGACAACTTATTTCTTACATTTTGGTAACCTTAGCAAGTATAAAGATTTATTGGACGAATTGCAAGTGAAATGTTACACTAATGTATAGTGTCCAGTTGATAATAATTTCCTTTTTTACACAAATTTTTGGTAAAAACCGGGAAAATCCACTTCTGGGAAAATGTAGTATACACAATCTACAAGGGGATAAATGAATGGATAAACAGAAAAACAAATATTATTACCTGAAAGGGATTAAGAATGGTATGCCGATCTGTCTCGGATATCTGGCAGTTTCCTTTACACTGGGAATCACTGCCCGCAATGCCGGTATGACAGCCTGGCAGGCGATGCTGACCAGTCTTGCCTGTAACGCATCCGCCGGACAGTATGCCGGATTTACGGTTATCGCCGCCGGTGGATCTTATTTTGAAATGATTTTAATGGAACTTGTGGCAAATGCACGTTATCTTCTGATGTCCTGTTCCTTAAGCCAGAAGTTTTCTTCGGAAACCGGGCTTTTACATCGTATGCTGGTAGGCTATGATGTCACCGATGAAATTTTCGGTGTCTCGGTCTCAGAACCTGGAAAACTGAATCCGTTTTACAACTACGGTATGATGACTGTGGCAATTCCGGGATGGAGTCTTGGAACATTCTTCGGTGTCATTATGGGAAACATCCTTCCGGCAAATATTGTCAGTGCGTTGAGCGTCGGATTGTATGGTATGTTTCTTGCTATCATTATTCCGCCAGCAAGAAAAAGCAAGGTTATTGCGGCTCTGGTCACCATCTCTATGGTTTCCAGCTACATATTCTCACGGTTACCGGTGATTTCCAATATTTCGTCCGGTATCCGCACGATTATTCTGACCGTGGTCATTGCAGGTATCGCAGCGGTGCTGTTCCCGGTAAAGGAGGAAGACGAACATGAAGCATAATATTTATATTTACATTCTGGTCATGTTTGCCGTGACCTACCTGATCCGTGTTTTGCCGTTGACGCTGATCCGGAAAGAGATCAAAAATAAGACCATTCGGTCGTTTCTGTATTATGTGCCTTATGTCACGCTGGCGGTTATGACGTTTCCGGCAATTATGGAAGCGACAAACAGTCCGCTTGCAGGACTTGCGGCACTGATTGTCGGAATCATTCTCGCATGGTGTGGACGAAGCCTGTTTCAGGTTGCGGTATTGTCCTGCGTGGTAGTGTTCGTGCTGGAATTATTTTTGTAATGTGGCTATACTTTAGGATTATGAAAGCGGACTCAGACAATCTTTCCTCGGCAAGCGATTGTTAGCTGCAGAGGTAAGATTGTCTGACTGGCGCTTTCACTAACTTATGTATTAATTACAAGAAACTATAAAAGTTCCTCTGCCATAGCGTCAAGTTCTTTCTCGTTTTCCTCACTCAGAGAAGACATAATTTTTACAGAGTGCTCAAGCCATGTAATCTCTTTGCTCTTCTCAAACATACCTGTCATCACACGGGCAGCTGTCGGAGCCCAGGAACCATTCTCAATCAGACCAATGGTACGTTTCTGATAATTACGCTCTGTCAGATGCTCAATAAATGTCTTCATGAACGGGAACACATCCCCATTGTAAGTTACAGTTGCCAGAACCAGTTTTCCGTAACGGAATGCATCTTCTACTGCCCCTGCCATATCCTCACGGGCAAGGTCACATACAACTACTTTCGGGCAGCCTTTTGCTTTCAGCTTCTCAGCCAGCAGCTCTGCTGCTTTTTTTGTATTTCCATAAACAGATGCATATGCGATCATAACACCTTCGGACTCTACGCCATAAGAGGACCAGATGTTGTATTTCTCAATATAATGTCCCAGATCTTCTGTCAGAACCGGGCCATGTAACGGGCAGATAATCTGAATATCTAAAGTTGCAGCTACTTTCAGCAGGTTCTGCACCTGTGCACCGTATTTTCCAACGATTCCGATATAGTAACGACGTGCTTCGCCATCCCAATCTTCCTCTACATCTAATGCGCCGAATTTTCCAAATCCGTCTGCGGAGAACAGGACTTTATCTGTGCTGTCGTATGTTACCATAACTTCCGGCCAGTGAACCATCGGTGCAAATACAAATGTCAGCTCATGTTTTCCAAGGCTTAAGGTCTCACCATTTTTTACTTCTACTGTTTTTCCGTCAAGGTTCAGTCCACGGAAGAAGTTTTTCATCATGGTAAATGTCTTTGCATTTCCAACGATCTGCGCATTCGGATATTTTTCTGCAAATACTTCGATATTTGCTGCGTGATCCGGCTCCATATGCTGAACAATCAGATAATCCGGTGTTGCGCCATCCAGCACGTTCTCGATATTTGCCAGCCATTCCTCACCGAAATTGCCATCTACGGTATCCATAACGGCGATTTTCTCATCACGGATCACATAAGAATTGTATGCCATTCCGTTCGGAACGATATACTGTCCTTCAAACAGATCCACTTCGTGATCATTTACGCCTACATAAATAATGTCCTCTGTAATTTTCATTGCGATACACTCCATATAATTTTTTACTTATTCATCTCACGGGCTTTTCCCACGATAATAATAGGGGATTAGTCCAAACTACTACGGGTTGCTTCTCATATTATAGCCAGAAATGCCAGCTAGCGCAACTCCTGCTCGAAAAATAATTGTTTTACAACTAATCTGTAATCAGACAGATGCTGCGCCTTCCGGATCTTTTTCTCGTACTTTTCCGTATTTGTAAAAGACCACGCCAGATAAAACCACAGTTCCTTCATTTTAAAAAGTACGTTTCGTTCCCCAGACATCTCCTGCGTATAGTCTGCAAGCAAACGTTCGTGAAACTCCCAGAGGCGTTCTTTGGAAAGTTTCTCAGTTCCCCGGATTTCGCCAAACAATGCTGGATTTGCCAGCACACCTCGTCCAAGCATTACGCCAGAAACATCCATCTGTTTCATTACCTGCTGATATTTCTCTTTATTGAAAATATCTCCATTGTACACAACCGGATTTTTTGATTTTTCCAGCGCATTCAGAAAACTTTCCATCCGCGGTGTGTTTTTGTAGTAATCCGTCTGTACTCTCGGATGAATGATCAGTTCTGACACCGGAAATTTATTGTATATATCCAGCAGATGTTCAAATTCTTCCTCATCTTCCATACCCAAACGGGTTTTTAGAGACAATCGGATATTGAGCTTACTGTACACTTCCTCCAGAAACTGTTCCAGTGCATCCGGTTTTGCTAAAAATCCTGCGCCCCGGTATTTTGTCACCACTGTGCGGGACGGGCAGCCCAAATTCAGATTTATTTCCTTATATCCCAGCTGTTCCAGTTCCTGCGCCGCTTTCAAAAAGATCTCCGCATTGTTTGCCATGATCTGAGGAACCAGCATAATGTCTTCATTATGCTCCGGCGCAATGTCCTTATATTCCTTCGGGCTGATGCTCCGATTTTGGTTCGGTGCCAGAAACGGCGAATAATATTTATCTGCTTTTTCAAAATAATCTGCCTGTGCATTTCGGTAAATATATCCGCCAATTCCCTCCAGCGGTGCAAAATATAAATTCATACTATAATATTACTCCATACGCTTCTCATTTGTTTTCTAATAGTTATGCTTCTTAAATCTGATATACCTTTGTCTCGTACGGCTCCAGTGCAACCTCGCCTTCGCTCTCTGCGGTTGTATACAGATCTGTCATCCGTGTTTTTAATGTGATATTCTGTTTTTCGCTACTGTAATTCAGTACAAAAATATACTTCGCATCATTTTTCTCACGTACAGCAATCTCACAGTCAGCCGGCAGCTCGATCAGCTCTTTCCACGGATCGATCACACCAGTGTACGTCAGAAATTCTGTCACATTCTGACGGGTAAATGTTCCGCCAAAGTGTAATGTATAGCCCTGCTGTGTGTTGGTGCGGATCAGCGCCGGACGACCTGCGTAATAATTGGATGTGTATTTTGCAAGCACTTCCACATCATCACCTGCCGCAGCCAGAATATCATTGAAAACACCGGTCTCAATCTCTTTACCATTCCAGTCCATGGATACCGGATCATCTGCCGGTCCCACGAAGGTAAATTCTTTTACATCGGTATGGCTTACATTTGTCAGTAATCCCGGCATCGGCTCCATCACGCAATGACCGTGTTTGTCTTTCTGTCCGGTACGCGCGCCGATGATCAGTTTTCCACCTGCTTTTACATACTCTTTCAGCACTTTTGCACGTTTCTTTGTCAAAATCAACGGATGCGGATAAATCAATACCGGATATTTTTTCAGTTCTTCCAGTTCGGTGCTGTCTTTCAAATAGAAAACATCCATCGGTGTGTGACTGAGCTGTGCTGCCACGAAAATCTCTTTTTCGCTCTTTTTCATCAGACGCTCATGCCATACATCCAGCTGTGCATCCCACACGTTATCATAATCTTTAACTAAAGCAAATGCTGCTTTGTATTCTGCGCCGGTCACGCCTTCAATCGCCTGTACCCGATGCCAGATGCGGTTTACTTCTGCCAGTTTACGGTTGTAGCGATTGTCGTAATCTAAAATTCCATGCCAGTAGATCTCGGTTCCTACTGTTGCGGTACGCCAGCGGAAGAAGCTTACATAATCAGCGCCGTGAGCGATACTCTGCATGGTCCATAAAGTCATCTGTCCCGGTTTCGGTGCCGGTGCTTCCATTCGTGTATTCCAGCCGTTTGCACCGGACTGCTGCTCCATAATACCAAAATGTGGGCAGATGGAACGCACTTCTGTCAGATTTTTACTCCATTTCCGGTCGTTGAGGTCATCAGAATGTTTTGGATCTTCGATCAGGCAGTATGCAAAGTTTGGATAGGAATCATAGGTCAGAACATCCAGACACTCGTCTTCCATCTTGTGGTTGTCCACATTGCCAAAAATACCGTTTGTGGTAATGAAATCTTCCGGTTTCTTGTATTTGCGGATGATATCGCTCTGCATTTTGCAGAAACGAATCGTGCTGTCAGAAATAAAACGATAATAATCTAACACCTGATGCGGATTTGTGGAATCATGCACGGTCGTACGCGGCACATAAATCTCTTTCCAGTTTGTATAAGTCTGGTTCCACACAATGGTTCCCCATGCCTCATTCAATGCATCCAGTGTTTTATATTTTTTCTTCAAAAATTCGCGGAACGCAAGGGTATCGCTCTCGGAATAAAACTCGTCCACTTCACAGTTTAACTCATTGTCAATCTGCCAGCCCACGATACACGGACGTTTGCCGTAATGTTTTGCCACTTTTTTGACAATCCGGGCGGATAATTCCTGATAAATCGGAGAATTGTAATTGTAGTGGCGGCGCATGCCATGATAAAATGGTGTGCCATCCAGACGACAGTTCAATACTTCCGGATATTTTTCCGTCAACCAGACTGGTGGTGTCGCTGTCGGTGTGCCAAAGATCACCTTCATCTGTTCCTCTTCTGCCACATCCAGAAATTCATCAAAAAATTCGTAAGTAAATTCCCCTTCGCGTGGTTCAATCTTGTTCCATGCAAATTCTGCGATTCGAATGGTAAAAATTCCATTTTCTTTCATGCGGCGAAGATCGTCACGCCACAGTTTTTTATCCCAATGCTCCGGGTAATAGCAGGTACCCAGTGAAAGTTTTTCCCATTTGAAATTTTGTTCCGCTCTCATAATAGCTTCTCCTTTTTCAATACATTACATCTCTTTGTTTCCACATAATACCAGATGAAAAATCAGTTTCTTACATCTAATATAATAATATAACCATTTCGGTCAGATACTATCATGATAGCATTTCAGAATGTAGAAAACAACAAAAAAACTGGAAAGCCTTTCAACTTTCCAGCGCCCCTGCCAAGAATCGATGCGACAGGATTTGAACCTGCGGTCTCCGCTCCGCTTCGGTCGGCTCAAAGCCAAGGTCCACAGGACCTTGTGAGCCCTCTGCGTCCCGAACGCAGCACTCTACCAAACTTTTTTCTGCACAAAAAAACTGGAAAGCCTTTCGACTTTCCAGCGCCCCTGCCAAGAGTCGATGCGACAGGATTTGAACCTGCGACCTCTGCGTCCCGAACGCAGCGCTCTACCAAACTGAGCCACGCATCGTTATTTTGTTTTCTGTAGTGCACCGCCGCGCTACTTGACATATAATACAGGAAAAGGTGTTGTTTGTCAACACCTTTTTTCATTATTTTCCAAAATAATTTTTTATTCCCTGTAATAAGCCTTCTGCCTGGTTATTTAAAGTACCGTCACTGTGATCGGAACATGCATTTCCAAGCTCGATATCGACAGATGGTATTGTACTGTAGGATGTCTGCGTCAGGTCAATGCTCATGCTTCCGCCGCCATTGATCTTACAGCCCTGTCCACGCAGTCCATCTACTAAAGATGCACCCAGCGCATTGTGCTGTTTCCAGTGAGAAGCCACCGGCTCCATCCCCTTGATTCCATCCGGTACGGAAATGTAAAAGCATCCTTTATCATAGCTTAATCCGTCACCGTCCCAATGTAAGGAAATATGACAGTCTGCTACATTATTGCAGATTACGGTTCGTGCTACATTATCAAGCTGTACGTCAGAGCCATCCCGCACCATCAGCACATCATAACCTGCTGCCAGCAGTTTATCCCGAAGGATTTCTGCCATGCGCAGCGTCACACTGCTCTCTGTTGCACCATCATTAAATGTCATGCCGCCGGAAACTGCCGTTGCTTTCGTTGCACCAGCTTCGGTACTTCCACCGGTTGTTTTGGCTGAGCCATCCGGGTGGCATAAAGTTTTGGCACTGCTTCCACCGGAAGTTCCATGTCCTGCATTGACACCAACAACGATTCCTTTTCGGTTTCCACTTGCTTTATACATGACAGCTGCCCCGGAATGGATCGCTGAATGATCTGCATACTGCCAGCTTCCATCCAGATAAATCTCCTGACGGTCAGCATAGCTTACCGGTGCACTCTGTGCCGGTTCCTGGCTGCTGTTGTCCTGAGTTGCTTCCTGTTCCGGTTCCTGAGTCTGTGTATCCTCTGTATTTTGTGATATATCGCCCTGCACTTCTTCTGATTCCGGAAGTTCCACCTGCTCCGGCTGTTCCTCTGACAGATCCGGTGTTTCTCCCTCTGAAATGCTTGTTTCTGCGCCAGTTTCACTTGTAACACTCTGTACATGATTGGAAGATACTTCTTTTTTTCCACAGGATGACAGTCCCACTGCCAATACTCCTGCAAAAGCTAATACCATTAATCTTTTTTTCATCATATATTATTTTTCCTGGCATCCCGGGCAATGTCTTGCCAGATGCTCATCGATCAACTGTTTTAAAGTTACGCTGTCTACATAATCAGAGATAACTTTATACATACCTTCCCAGAAACCTACCGTCGCACAGTCATGATAACGCTCACACTCGTTTTCCGGTGTTTCCAGACACGCGATCGGTGCAAAACTTCCCTCAATCGCACGTAAAATTTCTCCTGCTGTATATTTATCTGCTTTTCTGCTGAGACGATATCCGCCCTGTGCACCACGAACGCTACGCACCAGTCCGGCACGGTGCAGCGGTGTCACAATCTGCTCCAGATATTTGATGGAAATATTCTGACGTGCAGAAATGTCTTTCAGTGAAATATATTTTTCTTCGCCACCATTGACCCCAAGGTCAACCATTAGACGAAGCGCATATCTTCCTTTTGTTGATACTTTCATGTTGCTTCCTCCTTGCAATCTATACCATAGCTGTTCAGGATAGATACAATACTGTACCTTCCCTTTCCCTATGGATTCTGTAAAATAAATTTATTATATTTCATTATATTCCTACATGATATATAGTATTTATTTTAATATACTTTTCAAATTCTTGCAAGGCGGGAATTTGAAACAAAACAAAGCGCATGCCGTTACGCACACGCTCTGTCAGTTTTTTCTTTTTTAATATTTCTGTTGTTTAGTTATTCATATTATCCGTAATGTTATATTCTGCTTTCAGAGATACAATTTTCTGGTTAAACAGTGTATCCAGTGTCTCATATCCGGCAAATGTATTATCTCCGCTCGTGAAACTTTCATCATCTGACCACCAGCTCGCCTCTGGAACATCATAATCCATAATATCTGTATAAAGAGAACCATCACTGTACTGAATTATGTTGTGGAAGTTCACATAATAATACTCTATATCAGATGTTCCATTATTAGAAGTTAATTTATAAATCATATATAATTCATTCTGATTATAATAATAACCATCTGTTGATTGTGACATGCTCCCACCACTTAAATCACAGATTTTGAAGTGGGGGCTT
>NZ_JRFU01000035.1 GCF_003122485.1 Eubacterium ramulus | reverse complement strand
TTTTTCTCCCCCTGTGTTTCAATATAGCTGCGAATAACCTCAATCGGTGTCGACTGATTGTATTATACCATATTTCTCATTACAGAACAAGCGTTCTGTTTTGCTTTTTATATTTATTTTTGCAATTCATCTCCCACCTGTAGAGGAAGGAGAATTCTTGCTATAATTTGTTAAAAAGGTTCAAAAAAATTAAATTTTTTATCAAAAAAAGCATGCATTACGCACGCTTTTTCTTTACAATGCTTCTTCCGCTATATAAGGAAGAAGAAATACCAATCATCCATATTTATTTCTTTGCAAATGCACCTGCTCCAAGAACCCGCTCTGCATTTTCCACGCGTTCTTTGGTCGGCGGTTTAATACCTTCCAACGGATACGGAATCCCCAGATTTTCCCATTTAAATACACCTAAGGTATGATACGGAAGCACTTCCACCCGCTCCACGTTTTTCAGTGTATGGATAAAATCTGCCAGACGATACAAATACTCATCTTTGTCGTTTCGTTCCGGCACAAGGACATGACGGATCCACACCGGTTTTCCCATATCGGACAACTCCCGCGCCATGGCAAGGATATTGTCGTTTGGCTGACCGGTCAGTTCCAGATGACCTTCCGGATCAATATGCTTGATATCCAGCAGGATCAGATCAGTATACTGCATCAGTTCTTTCCATTTGGAATAGAAAGGTTCTTTTGTGGTAAACGGATTTGCACTGGTATCTAATGTGGTGTGAATTCCCTTTTCCTGGGCCTTGCGGAACAGTTCTGTCACAAAATCAATCTGAAGCAGCGGTTCTCCGCCACTGACAGTAATACCGCCCTTCTGTTTCCAGTAAGTGCGGTATCGACAGGCTTTTTCCAAAAGCTGATCTGCTGTGTACGGCTGCCCGCTCTTCATTTCCCAGGTGTCCGGGTTATGACAGAACTGGCAGCGCATGGCACAGCCGGAAAGGAAAATCACATAACGCACTCCCGGTCCGTCCACGGAGCCGAAGCTTTCCAGGGAGTGAACGTAGCCTGTGATTTTTTCCATATTTTCCTCCTGTTATAAAAAACACCATACGAATTACTCCATGCTTCGCATTCCCGCAATTCTTCCCACCATTCGGATATCGCAGGATTTCATCCTGCTTTTATCCTCATGGTTGGGCGTGTTCCAAAGTATGTTTCCTGCTTTTATGCAAGCATAACGCAGGAAACATACTTTTGTCCACTGGTGTTTTACATATGATCGTGGCAAGTACGTGAGATTACATCCATCTGCTGCTCTCTTGTCAGATCGATGAATTTAACAGCGTATCCTGATACACGGATGGTGAAGTTTGCGTACTCTTCTTTCTCCGGATGCTCCATAGCATCGATCAGTTTCTCTACGCCGAATACGTTTACGTTCAGGTGATGTGCACCCTGATCGAAGTATCCGTCCAGAACATTTACCAGATTATCTACACGCTCAGCCTCATCATGTCCCAGAGCACCCGGGTTGATGGTCTGTGTATTGGAGATACCATCCAGTGCTTCTTCATATGGAAGTTTTGCAACAGAGTTCAGGGATGCTAATAATCCGTTCTGCTCTGCACCGTAAGATGGGTTTGCTCCAGGTGAAAGCGGAGCACCTGCTTTTCTTCCATCCGGAAGAGAACCGGTTGCTTTACCATATACAACGTTGGATGTAATGGTCAGGATAGAAGTTGTCGGCTCAGAATCACGGTAAGTATGGCAGTATTTCAGTTTGCTCATGAATGTGCGCAGTAACCATACAGCGATCTCGTCTGCTCTCTCATCATCGTTTCCGTATTTCGGGAAATCACCGGTTGTCTCGAAGTCAACTACGATTCCGCTCTCGTCACGGATTGTTTTTACTTTTGCATATTTGATGGCGCTTAAGGAGTCTACGACATGTGAGAATCCTGCGATACCTGTTGCGAATGTACGACGTACATCAGTATCGATCAACGCCATCTCAGCTGCTTCATAATAATATTTATCATGCATGTAATGGATCATGTTCAGGGTACCTACATAGAGGTGAGCCAGCCAGTCCATCATAACATCATATTTCTTCATTACCTCGTCATAATCAAGGTACTCGGATGTGATCGGTGCATATTCCGGAGCAACCTGATCATGAGTTCTCTCATCCACACCACCGTTGATCGCATAAAGCAAGCATTTTGCAAGGTTTGCACGAGCACCGAAGAACTGGATCTCTTTACCTGTCTCTGTTGCGGATACACAGCAGCAGATGGAGTAATCATCGCCCCATACCGGACGCATTACATCATCATTCTCGTACTGGATGGAACTTGTCTCTACGGAAATATGAGCTGCATATTTCTTGAAGTTCTCCGGTAAATGAGAAGAATATAATACCGTAAGGTTTGGCTCCGGAGCCGGTCCCATGTTCTCAAGTGTGTGCAGGAAACGGTAGTCTGTTTTTGTAACCTGGTGACGACCGTCCATGCCGATACCTGCTACTTCCAGTGTTGCCCAAACCGGATCGCCGGAGAACAGCTGGTTGTAAGACTCAATTCTTGCAAATTTTACCATACGGAATTTCATTGTCATATGGTCGATCAGTTCCTGTGCCTGCTCCTCTGTCAGAACACCGTTTTTCAGATCTCTCTCAATATAGATATCAAGGAAAGTAGAAACACGTCCAACACTCATAGCTGCACCATTCTGTGTTTTAACAGCTGCAAGGTATCCGAAATATACCCACTGAACTGCCTCTTTTGCATTTTTAGCCGGCTGTGAAATATCATAGCCATAGATTGCAGCCATCTCTTTCATGCCTTTTAATGCACGGATCTGATCTGCGATCTCTTCTCTTAACTGGAAGTCACCACGACGCATACCCTGACGGTTGGTTGCTTCAAAATCTTTCTGTTTGAACTCGATCAGTTTGTCGATACCGTACAGAGCTACTCGACGGTAATCACCAACGATACGTCCACGTCCATAAGTATCCGGAAGACCTGTTAAAATTTTGTTATGTCTTGCGACTTTCATCTCCGGTGTATAAATATCAAATACTGCCTGATTGTGAGTTTTGTGGTATTTTGTAAAAATCTCATGAATTTTTTCGCTTGGCTCATATCCGTACATTCTGCAGGATTCCTCGGCCATCTTAATTCCACCGTACGGCATAAATGCACGTTTCAGCGGTTTATCTGTCTGGAGACCAACAACCTGCTCCAGATCTTTTAATTCCTCATCGATGTAACCCGGACCATAAGCTGTCAGGGAAGTAACAACTTCTGTCTCCATGTCCAGAACGCCGTTTTTTGCACGCTCTGCTTTCTGTAACTCCTGAAGTTTGCCCCACAGACGGTTGGTTGCCTCTGTCGGTCCTGCCAGGAACTCCTCGTCTCCCTCATACTGAGTATAGTTATTCTGGATAAAATCGCGGACATTTACTTCTTCTTTCCACAAACGTCCTTCAAAACCATCCCACTGCTCAAATTCCTTCATGATCGTCCTCACTTTCTGGTTAGCTATTGTTAATCATTTTTTACGACCATAGAATAACAGGTTTGTATACAAAACACAATACCTTTTTGTTAAATTTTTATCACTTTTATGGTTTGTTTCAAGAAAAAAACAACCTGAAGTTTACTTCAAAAAGTAAATTCAGGTTGCTTTTCCTATATTTTCCTATCCCTATATCAATTTTATCCAGTTTTTCTTCTGCTTTTATTGTTATTTAATTAACACTATATTTCATTGCAAGCGAATTCGCGGAAGGGGACGGAAATAAGCGATGCAGGATACCTAGAAAATAGTCCGTGTCTGCGTACATGATTTCAACATCTGCTCGAAACGTACGTCCTCAGAAACTCTTAAAAGTTGTCGTCAATGTAATCTGCGATTGCCTCACCAGCCATACGTCCGGAGTTAATAGCAAATCCCATGGTGTTTCCGCACAGTGTAAAGTTATAGCTGTCACCATAGATTGTGTTTGCATCAGATCCAGCACTGTAAAGTCCCGGAATTGGTTTCAGATTTGCATCCATAACTTCGCCGTATTTGTTGATTCTGACACCGCCGACTGTTCCATAAGCAGCAATGTAGTATTTACCTACCAGGTAGCCACCCTTACCTGTGATTGGATGCAAATACTCATGCTTTTTGTGGAACTGAGAATCGTATCCCTCATCACACATATCATTGTAGTCATCCAGAGTCTCCTCCAGTTTGTCTGCATCAATGCCAAGTTTCTCAGCCAGTTCTTCGATGGAATCTGCGCGGATGAATCCGTCATATCCTTCTTCCTCTGCACGGTCGAACTCAGCGTCAACTGCCAGGAATGCATCTTCCGGATGAACGATATCGAAGATATCCGGACCGTTTTTCTTGTAGTTTTTCAGGATTTTGCCATCCATGATGCAGTATCCGTAATGTCCCGGCTGAAGTGCAAGTGCGTTTCCTGTGTAAGTTGTGTTACCCATCATACCCTCGTTCATGAAACGGTCACCATTCTGGTTGATCAGAAGGTTTGGCTGACGAAGAACTGCGTCTAACAGGAACCAGTTCATGTTGTCTTTTAACTGATAGATCATCTCGATGTTTGCACCGAATTTCTGTGCGCCTGCATCCCACATCATGTTCAGACCGTCACCGGTTGTACCCGGAACGTTGAATGGGAAGTAGTCCTCCCAGAGGTTGTAACCAAAGTTATCTTTGATCATCTCTTTGTTTGTACCGAATCCACCGGTTGCAACTACAACTGCTTTACCGCGTGCTTCGATCTCTTCGCCGTCTTTGTCAACCGCTTTTACACCAACGCATTTTCCGTCTTCCATGATCAGTCCGGTTGCCGGTGTCTCAAGGTAGATTTCTGCGCCAAGCTCTTTTGCTTTCTCTGTCATGGCACGAACCATCGGTCCTGCTGCACGTGGTCCGATGACACCGTTCTCCGGTTTTACGATATGCCATGTTGCCTCAGACTCTCTGAAGTAACGGAATGCACCTGCAAACTCAACACCCATGTCTTCCAGCCACTCGATGGTATCAGCGGATTTGTTGAAGTATGTCTGAACCAGGTCGCTGTCTACACGGTAATGTGTATACTCCATATGTTTGTTCAGAGCTTCGTCTACTGTGATGTCACAGAATGCTTTTTTCTGGTATTTTGTACCGATTCCAAGCGGTCCCATACCCATGTTTGCTGCTCCACCTGTTGTGTTGGATTTCTCAAATACGATTGCTTTCAGGTCGTTCTCACCTGCTGTGATTGCTGCTGCAAGACCTGCAGGACCTGCTGCTACTACAATTACATCTGCTTCCATTGTTTTCATAATGAAATACCTCCTGTTTTTATAAAAATTAATTTTAGTGACGTTTTTTGAATTTACCGCATTTTGTCAGACGGGTCGGCAGCTTCGGCAGACGACCGGTTGTCTGAATGATGGCATCATTCTCACATGCAGAAATACATTTTCCACACTTGGTACATTCGAATTCATCGATCATGTGAATGTATCCGCTCTTGCCCTCAATGGCGTCAGCCGGACAGACATCCGCACATTCCTCGCAGCCCTCGCAGAGGTCCGGATCGATGTAAATGCTCATAAATGCGGAACATACGTTGTTTGCACATTTTTTCTTCTTGATATGATCTTCGTACTCATTTGCAAAATAGTTCAGGGAACCCATCGCGAAATCGGATGCGGTCTGTCCCATGGTACACGGAGTGGAGAATGTCATTGCCTCTCCGATCTCTGTCATCATATCGGTAAACTCTTTTTTGCCCTGTCCTTCGGTAATTTCTTTTACCATGGTATGAAGCTGGATCAGACCTTCACGGCAGAACGTACATTTTCCACAGCTCTGCTTGCGCTCTGCCAGCAATACTTCCTCTGTCTCATGGATCATACAGCATTTGGAACCGTAAACAGTGATCACACCGTTTCCGATCTGGGTATCTGCTTCGATCACCAGATCCATAGCGGATGCATCGTACAGTTTTGTACCGATGGCGATGGCTTTCACATCTGCGTCTCCTACCAGATCTGCTACTTTTGTACCAAAAGATACTTTCTGAAGCTCACCCATTTTTCCGTCTTTGCAGACTGCCATGTAAGTGCACGGCTCATAGCTGTCTGTAAAAATATCTGCCAGTGCAGCCATAGTCAAAATATGGTGGAATGCACCGCCGCGGCTTGCTCTGCGGTTGATGATTCCGGTCTGGATCTGGATGCCGTACTCAGCAGCCTGTGCTTCCAGCTCTTTTGCATACTCAGCTTCTTTTGCCGGAATGTACAGATACATTTCCTCTGCATTGACTGCCAGCGCTGCAATCGCCATACCTTCCATTACTTTTTTCGGGTCAGCTTTCAGTACTTCCAGCTGAGCCCCTGCGATATCCGCATTATTTAAACCTGCAACCACGCGAATCGGATTTGTCTGAAATTCACGTTCTGCATTTACCTGATTCCATTTTTCTGCCACTGCTCTGCGCTCTACACCGAATTCGATCAATCCGGAAGCAGCAGTTTTTGCCAGAATATCTTCAACACTCATGTTTTTTGCATTTTCTAAAGCACTCATCTGTCTTACGCCTCCTTCTGATTAGAATACTCGGTCCACAGTCTGGACGGATGGATCTGAAGTCTTAAGTCACACTGCAGGCAGCGGCTTGCCTCGCCGCAGATATCCGCGTCGCAGATACCGTGGTCTACTTCATTGAAGTTGTCCTGTCTCTCTGCTGCCGGAGTTACCTGAGTCTTGGTACGTCCAAAGTAACCAAAGCCTTCTACTTTACCGATCTTCGGATCTGCATGCTGCTTGGGAGCAAGTGTCTCGCTGATGTCTCCATCGCCACCCAGATATTTATCAATTTCAACCGCTGCATCACGGCCGGATGCAATGGCAAGGATGACGGATTTTGTTCCGTATACAACGTCACCTGCTGCAAATACGCCTTCGGTCTCGGTTGCAAGGGAATTTTCTTTTACTACAATGCTGTTTGCTCTGCCTAAGGTCAGACCTGCTTCTTCTGTCAGATCCGGACGCTGACCTGTTGCAAAAATAACAGTGTCTGCATCAATGTGATGCTCGCTGCCTTCCTCTTTCTCGATGATGGCTCTGCGGTTCTCATCGAAGGTGAAGGATTTTACGTTCATAAAGTCAACACCTGTAACAGCGTCAGTTCCTGTGATACGCTCAAAAGTCTGTGCCGGATGTACGAAGATGCCTTCTTCTTTTGCCTGCTCGATTTCTTCATCGTCTGCAGTCATAACTTCTCTTGCTTCCAGACAGGCCAGATGAATTTCCTCTGCGCCCAGACGTTTTGCAGTTCTCGCACAGTCGAAAGCTACGTTACCACCACCGAGAACGATGATGCGTTTGCCCATTCCGGTCTCCTGACCAAGACTTGCATTGCGCAGGAAATCAATATTTAACAGAACACCCGGAAGTTCGCTGCCTTCCATCGGAAGACGGACACCTTTGTGTGCACCGATGGTCATTAAGACTGCATCGTACTCTTTCAGTAATTCAACCGGTTTTTCCACTTTTGTATTTGTCTCGATGACTACGCCCTGATCCTCGATCACTTTTGCTTCCTGTGCAACGATCTCACGCGGGAGTCGGTAGGACGGGATTCCGTAGGACATCATACCGCCAACGGTCGGAAGTGCCTCTTTTACGGTAACGGCGTGTCCCTGTTTTCTCAGGTAATATGCTGCGGTCAGACCTGCAGGGCCTCCACCGACAACACATACTTTCTTGCCGGTATCCGGAAGCTGTTTTCCTTTGCCTTTCCAGTAACGGCCAGTGTCATGCTCTGCCGCATAACGTTTGATGTCGCGGATGGACATTGCCTCGCTGACTTCTTTTCGTTTGCACTCCAGCTCACATGCATGGCTGCAGACATGTCCCAGTGCGTTCGGGAACGGTACTTTTTCACGGATGACCGCTACGGCTGCATCATAATCGCCCTCTTTTACAAAACGGATGTAACGCGGGATATCCGTATGCGCCGGACAGGCGGTACGGCACGGAACCAGTGCCTCTTCTTTTTTCAGGTTGGTTGTCAGAAGCTGTAATTTATCACGGATGGAACCGGTCGGACAGACTTCTGCACAGGCAGTACAGAAACGACAGTCTTCGTCTTTCAGTAATTTGCCATGTAAGGTTCCTACATATGTCTCAAGGTCTTTTTTGTTATACTGTAATACACCTACACCTCTCAGCTTGTTGCAGGCACGTACACAGCGGCCACACAGTACACAACGGTTCATGTCGTGGATGAGCAGCGGGTTGCCCTCTTCCATCTTGATACCTTTGATACGGGTACGCATACGCGCGTTGTTTGCACCGATGTACTGGATCAATGTCTGAAGCTCACAGTTTCCGTATTTCGGACATGTGGAGCAATCTTCCGGATGTCCTGCAAGCAGCAGCTCCAGTGCTAATGTACGGAGTTTGTTGATCCGCTCACTTGTGGTATGTACGACCATGCCATCCTGAGCACGCAGGGTACAGGATGTGGTTATGCCTTCCTGACCTTCTACTTCTACAATACACATGCGGCAGGAACCATTTTCCGGCAGATCCGGATGATGGCAGAGATGCGGAATATAAATTCCGGCTTCCAGCGCACATTCCAATACATTTTTATTCTCTGGCACTTCCAAACGTGTGCCGTCAATCGTAATGACTGCCATGTTTTTCTCCCTTCTGTTCTTCTTCATTCAACAGTTGTCGTTCTGATTTTCTTTCTGTTTTGTTCTCATTTTTCAGGAACGTCACACATTCCTGATGTTTTGTTCAAGAATGCTCCGGCATTCTTGTTGCGAGGTGCGCGTCATGCA
>NZ_JRFU01000034.1 GCF_003122485.1 Eubacterium ramulus | reverse complement strand
TTTTGTGACGCATATGCCGGATATTTCAGAATTGTTTTCCTTTTTGAATCACCGGCTGAACTTTGAATTCCGCTTGCAGCAGGAGATCAACGACCTTTACCACCTGCTTTACAGCGGTCGCGGACTGGAAGATCTGATTATCCGTGCAGAATCCTTTCTGCACCGCCCCATGTCCGTTCTGGATGCCAGCTACAGTCTGATCGCGATCTCTCCGCTGATGCATCAACTGCCCTTTGGTATGGAAAAAAGTAAAGAAGGAACGTTTTTAAGTTCTCAGGAAGTAGAAAGTCTGCGCCGTCTGCAGATTGAGCACCAGATCTACCAGAACAATCAGGCATTTTTTATTCAGACAGAGGATCATCCGGATACAAACTGGATTTTCTGTGCCATCCGCATCCAACATGTTATGACCGGTTATGTGGCACTTTGTCTGCCGGATCAGGCGGATGCCAGCGAACACGAACTGCGCCTGATCACCGCTTTTTCTGATATCTGTGCCATTGAAATGCAGAAACATGAGTTTTTTGTGCAGAATACCGGTTTGCAATATGAAACGTTTCTGACAGAACTTTTAGAAGGACGTTTTAACGATGTCAATGTCATTGAAGCCAGACTGAAACTCTTAAACCGCCACTTTGGAAAATTTTTCTGTCTGGCGATCCTGTACTGCCCTCATCCGCATAACAGTGATCTGTTTAACAAACGGCAGATGGCAGCACTGCGGCAGGTCTATCCAAATGCCATGTCCGTAGTTTATAAAAATAACATTATCCTGCTGATCAATCAGGATACGCCGGTGCAGTTAAATGAAAAACTAACGGATCCATTGGAGCGGTTTGCACAGCGCAATCAACTGAAAGTCAGTCTGAGCCAGCCTTTTGCTGATGTACTGAAAATCCGGATTTTTTACAATCAGGCACTTCATACACTGGAATTGTCAGATTTGCAGACACCGGATCAGTATCTGTATTACAGCACGGATGCGCTGCCGGAATATCTGTTTTCCAACTGTGATTATCAGGGACTTGAAGTGGGGATCCACTATCACATTTTTCAGCTTCAGGATTATGATAAAACGTATCATACGGATTTTATTGAGACGCTGCGGGCATATCTGGATCACGATCGGAATGCAGCGAAAACGGCGGAATTTTTGCATATTCACCGCAGTACGTTCTTTTATCGGGTAAAAAAAATAGAAGAGCTGCTGGAGATTTCACTCACAGACAGTCATCTTCTGTTTTTGTATGAGTTGTCCTTCAAGATCTGGGATTATTTGTGTAGGTGATGAAGTCTTTTGTGTCAGAAATTTAGGTTATGGAAAAATTCTTATGTGGCTATGATTTAAGTTATGAAAAAATCCACAGATATGATCACGCGGGCTAAGACGCCCCTCTTAGATAATATCTGTGGATTTTTTATTTCAGTTTTTTTACCACTCTAATAATTTTGCCAGACGCAGCAATGTCAGACGGTTTCTGACATATGGACTGCTCTGCAAAGTCAGCTCTACGGTATCTTTATCAATACCAAGTGCTGAAACCTCATGCATGCATCCTGCATCATGCAGTTTTGCATACATATCATCCGCATCCGGAAGGTCATCGATCAGATCTTCGATCTGTGGAAGCTGTTCTTCTAACTGCTCTAAATCAATATCCTCTAACGGATTCGGTGTATTTTCTGCCAGAATTCCTTCTAACAGTCCTTTTTTTCCAAATGTATGTTCCAACAGACTCATTTCAAGTCCTTTGGCGGTTTCTGATTTGACCGTTACTCTTTTATGGCGGATCGCATGTGCCAGACGTTTGTAATAGTCTGTGATGATCAGCAGACCAATTCCAACCTGCTCACCATGCAACGCCTTTGTATTTTCATTTAATACATTCAGATCCCACATATGGGATACCATATGTTCTGCTCCAGATACCGGGCGTGGGCTGTCTACCATCTGCATACACAGTCCGGACAGGATCAGTGCATACATCAGTTTTTCGATCGCCTCTCTGTCTCCGAAACGGATATCATCCAGTACGCGGCTTACATCCCTCAGTGCTTTTTCCAGCAGATCACATACTTCCTCACAGATATATTCGTCTGTGATCAGATGCGCGATCTTCCAGTCCAGAATCGAAATATATTTTCCAAGAAAATCTGATACTCCGGATGCCGTCAGTCTGGACGGTGCTGCTGCAAAAATATCAGTATCCGCAAGAATCCAGCGTGGTGAAACACCTGCAACGGTTTTCTTTAATCCGTCCAGTGTCAATGCTGCCACATTTGCCGCAAATCCATCCACACTTGCTGCTGTCGGCACCGATACAAACGGAATATCATACTCGGTTGCCGCATAGCGGGTCAGATCATGAATGGTTCCTGCTCCGATTGCCACCAGCACATCTACTGACACACTGCTTAAGCCTCTGTCACAATAATCCAGCTGCTTCATCACTTTGTCCACACCACGGTTATCTGCCTGAAGTCCTTTCGGATTCAGCTCAATGACCGGATAATCTTTAAATTCTTCCTCTAAAAACGGTTCCGCCGCCGCCCTCGTATTGCTGTCACATATAAATACCGGATTCTGAAATGCTTCCAGAATGTCTGTCAGTTCTCTGACTGCTCCGGATTCGATGCTGATCTTCCCAACGTCAATATTATGTGCTTTTCCGCAGGCGCACGGCTCTCTTAACTGCCCAAGGTCTACGTCCATCTATCTATCTCCTTCACTTTTTTACCTGTGTTCATCTCGCTAAAGCAATTTCAACTCAAATAAGAAAATCTGCTGCATTTCGCTACCTGTAGAAGCAGACATAACAGCTTAAACAGAGTTCAAGTCGAACGCACGTGAGACTTGGTGCGTGATTCTGGTCAGCGC
>NZ_JRFU01000033.1 GCF_003122485.1 Eubacterium ramulus | reverse complement strand
CCGTTGGAAGGAAATCATCTGCATATGCGCCATCAAAACAGCCCATATTTAGCAACGGTTTCTGTGCGCGACCTGCCAGTACCGCATTTTTCTTGGCATTTTCCAATTCTTTTAAAATATTCTGCAGATCCTTCTGAAACTGCATACCAGCCTGTGTCAGCACCACCCCGCGTGCCTGACGTTCAAACAGCGGCAGACCGATTTCCTGTTCCAAAAGGGTGATCTGTTTACTCAGAGCAGGTTGTGAAATATAGAGTGATTTTGCAGCCGCAGTAATATTTCCATGCTCTGCCACACGCAAAAAATACGTAATCTGTTCCAACCTCATAACTACTTCCTCCCTTTAAAACACAAGTCTACACTGTTTTCTTTTCAAACGCAATAATCCCGGGGAAATTAAATCCCCGGGACTATTGTATTTATCCTAAGTTCAAGAATGCTCCGGCATTCATGATCTCTCTGATCGATTAGTCTGCTGTCTTATAAGTTCTGTAAGAGAACAGTGCATCAGGACTAGCCATGTTCATCTTATTTCTGGCAGGTGTCAACTCAAAGGAAATTGTGCCTGCCGCCATGTTGTAATCTGTAAATACCGGACGACATCCCTGTTTCAACTCGATAGAGGAAAACTGCGGATCTCTCAATGTACTGGCAGCTACAGCTGGAATATTATCAATTGCACCATGTAATCCCCAGCCAATTGTCACAGATGTATCACTGTCATACTGTACGCTTCCACAATGACTGGCAATATGATATTTACCATTTTTGCTTGTTAAATCTGTACCGTTGATCGCATTGTAAACCTTAGCAGTTCCGCTTGTTTCATTAATACTTACTTCAATGGTACGTGTACGTGTCGCATAAGCATTTGGTCCTAATGCAACGCTGACAAAAGGTGCTGTACCAGTCTGATTATCAAATACGCTGATCTGTGTATTTCCGCTGATCATACCTTTCGCATTTTTGTTTGTATAACGTGCAAAATGCTGTCCGAATGTCAGAGCTTTAAAGTCTTTACCATTATCATCCTTACGGTCAGTGGTATATCCTTCATATCCTTTCAGAGTAGAAGCCTTGCCACCAAGAATCCAGTCGATCGCGCCTGTATCAAAATCAAACTGGTAAACTGCACTCTGATCACGCATAGAAACAAGAATCTTGTCTGTATTGCCGTTTGCATCTAATGTATAGTCCACACTGTTTACATGAACATAATCTTTTACGCCTGCCGCAAAGTTATGATCCGCATGATCTTTCTGACCAACAGATGCATATGCACCATCCAATGTACTCTCATCATAATTGATAGACTCTACAGCAGAATCATATAATAACGGATAATCACCTGTGTTGATCTCTTTGATTACTTTTCCGTCTTTCACTTCCTGAATGATTCCCACCCATACATAAGCAGTATTTCCACCGTCAAGACCTTTTACAGTCTCCGGAAGGTTGTCTGCCAGTACCGGTGTATAGCTGAGGTTGATGTAATGATTTTTTCCAAGTACGACAAACTCATGCTGATCCAGATATCCCTGACCATGATAGTGTTTTTCGTCACTGTTTGCTTTTAAAGTAGCCTGATCAATATCTACATAATTATCATCCATTACAAGATAATAACCACTTGAGAAGCCACCCATAGCATTTCTGAATGTCGGCTCAAGCTCGATGAATGCAGTATAGTAACGGCTTCCATCAACAGCATCCTGCGCTGCAAAGTTCTCTGCCATATTTTCAGCATCACCGCTACGATCATCTACTGTTACTTCATACTGCGGAATATAGCGATAATATACTAATTCTCCATCTGTATTTACACGAAGGAAGAAATGATCCAGTGCAAATGTGTATACACCTGCATCAGAGGCTTTCACACCTGTTCCTGTAATGTCCATTCCCGGAAGCAGCTCATTTACAGTATGTACACGATACTTTTTACCATCTTCCATGGTTACTGTGATAACTTCATCTTCTGGAGTATCCGCTTTGATAGCAGCCGGTGTAAAGGATACGTTTCCATCAACCACCTCAAGATCACCTGTTTTATCACTTACGGCAGATGCTACTTTGTTGTCGCCTGTTGCTGTCAGATTGATCTTGTCTCCGGCAACTAATGCATTCAGATAGTAATCACCTTCGGATGTTTTAGATGCTGTCAGTACAACGCCAGAAGCACCATTCTCGTCTGCTGCTGCGATATCAATGTTTGCAGCTTCCGGATTTACCGGATAGTTGTTCATCTGAGCGGCAATTTTCTCTGAATAATCAAAATACTGTGCGGTATTCTGTTTTGCATTCAGGTAATCAATGTCTGCTACAAGGTTATCATTGACTTTGCTGTTTTCAATGACATAACCTTTGCCTTCTGCATCCATGTAAGCACCGTTATAATGGAATGTTACTTTTCCGTTTTCGATCATCCACTGACCGTTTTTGTTGCTTGCAAGTCCGTTATAGCCAAAGTCAACTTTTCCGCCTGCCAGATACCACCAGCCATTTTCATTTTTTTCTACGCTGTTGCAGTCAAAGTTTACTTTTCCGTTCTCGATTCTCCACCAGCCGTTTTCGTTTTTCGCGATTCCGGTGTAACCAAAATCTACTTTTCCGTTGGTAATCTTCCACCAGCCGTTCTGGTTTTTCGCTACGGTGTTTGCAGAGAAGTCTACTTTACCGTTGCGGATCAGCCACCAGCCGTTCTGATTCTTTGCTACGGTGTTTGCCGTGAAGTCTACTTTACCATTGCGGATCAGCCACCAGCCATTCTGATTTTTTGCTACTGTATTTGCAGAAAAATCAACTTTTCCGTTCTTTACATACCACCAGCCATTTTCGTTTTTTACTACGTCTGTACCACTTGTTACTTTCTGTCCATTTTTGTAATACTGCCAGTTACCTGCTGAAATTCTTTTCAGTCCGGTATAACCTGCTGCCTGAGCCGTTGTTGTCAGAGCAGAAGGTGCTGCCACACCTGTAAAAGTAAGGCAGGCAGCCACTGCGATCAATGCAGCCATTACTTTTTTCTTTTTCATAGAAAAAATCCTCCTTCTTCATTGCCGAACCCCTATGTCCGATGGCTTTATTATACGGTGTTCACACTTTCTTCACAAATACAGAAAAGCTATCCATCCATAACCGCAAGTTATGGATGGATAGCTTTTCTCTTCATCTTATAATTCAAGAATGCTCCGGCATTCTTGTTGCGAGGTGCGCGTCATG
>NZ_JRFU01000032.1 GCF_003122485.1 Eubacterium ramulus | reverse complement strand
AGTCGAACGCACGTGAGACTTGGTGCGTGATTCTGGTCAGCGAAAGCTGGTATATTTTTCTTTAAAACAAGGTGCACGATGCTATATTTTAATCGCAAATTTTGTCAAATACACGCAGCCAATCAGCATATTGGCAGATTACATGCTCAATGCGATGCAGCTCTGCTTCCTTGCTGACACTTCGCCACAGTTTTTTGTAATCATATAACCAATATTCCAGATCTTCCGCCAGATTCCATTGTTCTTCCCTGTGAGCATTTTCTGTTTCCTGATGTTCTGGAATTCTTTTAATATCGTTTTCCATATTTATATCGGACTGTACCGCCTGATCCTCTGCTGGTTCTTTTCCCTGTGCCTCCATCAACGCTATGAAATCCGCCAGAACTGCTCCGATTTTCTGTAACAAGATCATTCCCTGTACCGCGATCAGATATGCCCGGATTTTTCCCCGTCGGCCAACCGGTAAATGGCTCACCGCTGCATAAAGTTCCTGCTGAATAGTTTCCAGTTCCTGTGCTGCCTGTTGATAAACCGCCGGTTCTTCTATTTTTACCAGTTTTTCAAGTTCATCTAACAGTGCTTTTCTGTCTGTAGGATTCCCCATCTGTGCCAATTTCAATCCATCCTGTTCCAGAAAATCTACCATATTCCGCCATGTAAACTTCCAGCTCTCTGAAATCCGTGCCAGTACAGACGCCAGTGTTTCCGTCTCATCTCCGTAAGCAACTCTTGAAATCTGACGATTGATATCTTCAAATTCCGGAATCTCCAGATTCCACGAAAAAGCCGCTCCATAGATCATTCCCGGCAGACTGAAATCCGGATGATTGATATGTCCACAATCGCCCCAGTCTGTATTCAACAGACCTTCTGCATGATAGTTTGAGGCATACTGACACATTCTGCTGATATTTTCATAGGAAACCCGAATCTGATTCACCAGCTGATCCCATCCACTGACACCCGGACAGTTATAAAATCTCGCTCCAGCTTCCGACAATTTTCTTGTAGAATCCTCCGGCCAGTCCGCATCATAGCCCCAGTTCAGACAAATGGTTTCTTTCGGAAGTTCCTGTACTGCCTCCGGGAACTCACAAATGATATCGCCCCAGAACATCGGTGTTTTACCTTTGCTCACCACATATTCACAGAGTTCTTTTACAAAATCCAGATACAGGCGCTGTGTTCCTTTTTCTTCTGCCAGCGCTGCACTTTTTCCTTTTCCCAGATCAAAAGTTTCGTCCGCACAGATATTAAAATACTGTGAGGTAAAAAGAGGCATAAACTCGTCAATCAGCGCTTTTACCAGCTGGATACTCTCCGGATTTGACACATCCAGAGTATGATGCCGCATGCGATCCACGAATCCAAAAGGCTCTTTTTCCATTCCGGGCATCTCACACAGCTCACCATACGTTTTTGTCCGAAGCACTTTATACAAGTGACCAAAGCAGGCAATACTCGGAACCAGCTCTATATGCCGTTTTCTACAGTAAGCATCCAGCTCCAAAATATCCTCTGCCGTCAGTGGCGTATCATCTCTCCAAACCTCAGAAAATCCCCGGAACAAAAAGGTATGCTCCATATAAAGCTGTAACTGATTCAGTTTGTAAAATGCCATGCGATCTACCAGCTTTTTCAGGTAATCCATCGTCGGAATCCTTCCTCTTGTCACATCGTGATAAAATCCCCGGTGCAAAATTTTCGGCTGATCCACAATAATTGTATACGGAATGCAGCATCCGCACTGCTCTATGATCTGACGCAGTGTCTGAATACCGTAAAAAATGCCGACTGCACTGCCACCGGTGATACAGATACCATGCGCCTGAACAAGCAGTGTATACTCCTGCTCCTTCATGTGCTCGCCCAACTGTAAACAAATGTCCCCGTTTTCTGGGATTCCACAACTGATAGTTGTACAAAAGCCTGCATATTCCTCCAGATCCTGTTGCAGCATCTGTGCGTCTTCATAAACTTCCGGCGGGCAGTTGCTGTTAAGCACAATTCTCCGATCATATTTTAGTGTAAACGTTCCCTCTTTCTGATACCACTGTTGTGGTCTTGGAATAATGTACATATTTTTTCTTCTCCTTACCGTAAATTTTTCGATTCTTTGTTTTAATTCAAGAATGCTCCGGCATTCTTGTTGCGAGGTGCGCGTCATGCAA
>NZ_JRFU01000031.1 GCF_003122485.1 Eubacterium ramulus | reverse complement strand
ACATATTCTTCTCAGAATCACTGCACATCCCCGCGGAGCGTTTATCTCAGTCGAAGATTGTACTCCCACTGAGAAAGACTTGTTATTACTTACCACTTGCAGAAGTGGGAGTCTTCTCGACTGAGATAAAATACCTGCATCATCCGTCAAACCGCATCTTTTTTCTGTCTGCGGCGCAAATAAGAATATGCAATCAGACAGATCACGACAGATGTCAGTGATCCCGCCGCTGTCGCCAGTCCCATCGGGAACAGCGTATCCGGGAACATTTTGGATGTCAGATAAACCCCCGGCACACGCACCAGCACGATTGCTGTAATATTGTGAATAAAAGACAGTTCCGATCTGCCGCAGGCACAAAAATATCCGCTGAAGCTGAAATGAATGCCCGCAAAAATGCAATCCCAGATATAACCTCTGATATACTGTGTGCCAAGTACAACCACTGCCGCGTCCGTAGTAAACAGTCCCATCACCGGTGTTGCTGCAAACTGAATGATCACAGATATGATCACGCCAAATCCCACCGTGATCATAATGGAATAACGCAGGGTCTGGATCGCCCGCTCCGGTTTTCCGGCACCGATATTCTGAGCTCCCATCGCGGAGACCGTCGACAACATGGAAGATGGCACCAGGAATAAAAAGCTGATGATCTTTTCCACGATTCCAACTGCTGCCGCATCACTTAATCCGCGGCGGTTTGCAATAATGGTAATGACGATAAATGCAACCTGGATCAGTCCGTCCTGCAAAGCGATCGGAATACCGATCCGGGCAATCTGCCCCATCGCCTCTTTTTGTGGAATAAAATCAGTCTTTGTCACCGTGATCATTTTCCGTTTCAGGATCATGATCAGTGCGATCACAACACTCAATGCCTGTGCCAGCGTCGTTCCAAGTGCCGCTCCTGCCGGTCCCATCTGAAATGCTCCCATGAACAGATAATCCAGACCGATATTTGCCGCACATGCGATTGCAATAAAATACATCGGGCTTTTTGAATCCCCAAGTCCACGGAAAATTGAACTGATGATGTTGTATGCAGTAATACACGGAATGCCGATAAAGCAGATTGTCAGATAAGAGACCGTTCCTGCCACAGCTTCTTCCGGTGTAGACATAACCGCTACGATCGTCTTAACGAAAAACAGCAATACTGCCATCAGCACAACAGAAAGCACCATAAATAATACTACGGTATTTCCAACTGTTTTCGATGCCTTTTCCCGGTTTCCGGCACCAACTGCCTGTCCGATAGTAACCGTTGTTCCCATTGCCAGTCCCACCAGCATAACTGTGATCATATGCATCACCTGACTGCCGACAGATACTGCTGTTGTGCTTGCTACTCCATCAAACTGGCCGACAATGAACAAATCCGCCATACCATATAGTGTCTGTAAAAAATAAGATAACAGATACGGAAGTGAAAAATATAAAATATTTTTTAACACACTTCCCGTCGTAAGATTTCGTTCCATAAATAATACTGCTCCATTCTATCATTTTTCCCTGTTTTTCTTTTCAGACATGCATTTCTATTATAGCGCAGTTTCCCGGCACTCTGTCAAATCTTTTTTCACACTATAACAGTCAATACCGTACCATAAGCAACAAAACCGTTCACTTCCTGTAATTTTATAAAGCGGACATTTGCAATCCACTTTTGCTGCCTGCGCATGAACATCGTCGCTTTACAATCTGCATTGAAAAAAATACGAAGCTGTGTGGTAATTTTTCACCACACAGCCTCGTATTTTTTACTGTATAAGCATCTGTTCAAGAATGCTCCGGCATTTTTGTATTATAATTATACTTTCTGATGTTTTGCTATATATAGCGGGAACGTATCTGCCCCTTTAATTTCTTTTCCGGCAGTCACTACCGCATCTTTATCCGTAATCACATATTCTGCTTTTACATTTTCCTCCACAACAGTATCTTGCATCAGCACACAGTTTTTCACAACTGCGCCTTTACCGATCTTGACACCACGGAACAAAATACAGTTTTCAACCGTTCCCTCAATGACACATCCATCTGCTGCCATCATATTTTTTACAGTTGCACCAGCAATATATCTGGTCGGGTTATCATCTCGTAATTTTGTATAAATCTGTCCTCCTGCGAACAGTCCTTCCAGATTTTCATCCTTCAGAAGCTTCATGTTCTCCTCAAAAAAGCTATTTCTGTCACAGATTCGTGCATAATAGCCCTCGTATTTATATCCATGGATATGAATCTTATCCACTTCATTGGATAATACATCACGCTCCAGATTCGTCTGTCCATGCACATAAGCTTCATTTACCAGATCAATCATATATTCTCTGTCAAAACAGTAAATATTCATACCAAGATTCTGTACACCATCTTCTTTGCGGTTGATATACCATTTTGTAACACGACCATTCTCCAGTTTGAACGTATAGAACATATCCTTTCTGGAATTCTGCGCATTTACCAGTCCTTCCGGAACTTCCTGCTCTGTATAAGCAACAGATACATCGGCACCGCTCTCTTTATGCTCATTGATAAATTTTCTGAAATCAAAATTTACAGCAATATTCGTATCTGCAATAATCACATATTTTTCTTTCTGTTTTTCCAGATAAGAAAGTGTATGATGCAGTGCTTCGATACGTCCGTCATACAGATGCATGCCTTTCTCTGCATATGGCGGCCAAATCGTCAGACCACCGTTCTTACGAACCAGATCCCACTCACGACCGGAACCAAGATGATCCATCAGAGAATGATATTTCTCGCGAACCAGTACAGATACGTTGTTGATTCCACTGTTTACCATACTGGAAAGTACAAAATCGATCATACGATAACGGCTTGCAAAAGGAACAGAGCCCATCAGCCGCTCGCTGACCATTTCCGGGACAAGAGAATCATAGTAATTCGGGAAAATAATTCCCAGTGCGCTTGTATTAGACTTTACCATTCTTCTTCACCATCCTTTACATTTTCTCGTACCATGGCATTGGAACCAACGGTTGCTCCATCACCCACATAAACGCCCGGTCCAATGGTTGCAACACCTTTTTCTTCGCCTTCTTTTACGACACCAATCTTCGCATTTTCACCGATAACTGCATTTTCACCGATGATACAGTGTTCTACGACTGCTCCGGATTTGATCACCGTTCCGCCCATGACAACGGCATCTCTTACAACTGCTCCCTGTGCAACTTTGACACCGGCAAACAGTACGGAATGTTCTACCTCACCATCAATTCGACATCCGTCTGTAATCATAGAGTTTTCAATCTGTGCATGCATACCAATCTTATGACCGGTCATACCACTGTTTCGACTGTAGATCTTCCAGTCATCTTCAAACAGATCGATACCACTGTGCTGTGGATCCAGAACTTCCATATTTGCTTCCCACAGAGAAGAAATGGTTCCTACATCCTTCCAGTAACCACTGAAGCGATATGCATACATATCTCTGCCATCCCGAAGTAAATTCGGAATAATGTTATTACCAAAATCATTTTCTGATTCCGGATCAGCTTCATCCTCGATCAGATACTTACGCAATACATCCCAGTTAAAAATATAGATACCCATGGATGCCAGATTTGATTTCGGATTCGCCGGTTTCTCCTGAAACTCTGTGATCTTGTCATTCTCATCTGTAACCATCAGTCCAAATCTGGATGCTTCTTCCCAAGGCACTTCCATAACTGCCACACTGAACTCAGCGCCTTTTTTCTTATGAAATTCAAGGAAATCGTTATAATCCTGCTTGCAGATCTGGTCTCCGGAAAGGATGATCACGTATTTTGGATCATACCGCTCAATAAATGAGATATTCTGATAAATCGCATTCGCTGTTCCTTTGTACCAGTCAGAGCCAGATGCCTTCTGATATGGTGGGAGAACATGAACACCTCCATTCAAACGGTCCAGATCCCATGGCTGTCCATTTCCTATGTACTCATTCAGTACAAGCGGCTGGTACTGTGTCAGAATACCTACCGTATCGATACCTGAATTGATACAATTGGATAACGGGAAATCAATAATTCGATATTTTCCACCAAACGGAACTGCCGGTTTTGCCAGTTTCTGTGTCAGTGCATATAATCGTGAGCCCTGTCCACCGGCAAGCAGCATAGCAATAATTTCTTTTTCCACTTCATATCCCCCTCTGAAAATAATATATATCCCCTGCTTCTAATAAATAAATTAGTCATTGCAGGTAATGCATATATTATACTGCATATTTACTAATTTTTAAAGTAAATTCTCATGTTTTATGAATATTTTTTACAATATTTTCAAACACATTTTATATTTTTTCATTATATTATACAAAGCAGCAGTGTTTTTCTTGTGTTTTATTCCTATCGTAAAAATAGGTTTTACATTTGGTAAAAACTTCCCATTGTAAATCGAAAAAGGAACAGCTGATTCCTCAGCTGCTCCCTCATGTTTCACCATATGTTTATCTGTAAATGATATCTTCTCTGCCCGGTCCGTTGGAAACCATAGTGATCGGGAATCCGATCTGCTCCTCAATGAACTCTACGTATTTACGGCAGTTCTCCGGAAGATCTTCGTATTTTTTGATTCCGCGGATATCGCATTTCCATCCCGGTAATGTCTTTAATACCGGTTTTGCTTTCTCCAGTTTTGCAGTGGTCGGGAACTCAGTGGTTACCTCGCCATCGATCTCGTAACCTACACATACCGGAATCTCATCCAGATATCCAAGTACATCCAGTACTGTAAATGCTACATCTGTCGCACCCTGCAGACGGCATCCGTATTTACTTGCCACACAGTCAAACCATCCCATACGTCTCGGTCTGCCTGTTGTAGCGCCGAACTCACCGCCGTCGCCACCGCGTCTTCTCAGCTCATCAGCCTCATCGCCAAAGATCTCGCTGACAAATGCACCTGCGCCTACTGCACTTGAGTATGCTTTGCAGACTGTGATGATCTTCTTGATCTCGTATGGCGGGATACCTGCGCCGATTGCGCCATATGCTGCCAGCGTGGAAGAAGATGTAACCATCGGATAAATTCCGTGATCCGGATCTTTTAATGTACCAAGCTGACCCTCTAACAGGATCTCTTTGCCTTCTTTGATCGCATTCCACAGATAAGTAGATACGTCACATACATACGGCTCTACCATCTCTTTGTACTGGTGCAGAGTCTCTAATAACTCATCCGGATTCAGTAACGGTTTATGATACAGATGCTCTAAAGTAACGTTCTTTGTCTCGCAGACACGGACAACTTTCTCTTTTAAGAGCTCCTCATCAAATAATTCACTTACCTGAAAACCGATTTTTGCATATTTATCTGAGTAGAATGGTGCAATACCGGATTTTGTGGAACCGAATGATTTACCACCCAGACGCTCCTCCTCATACTGATCGAATAACACATGATATGGCATAACCATCTGTGCACGGTCAGATACAAGAATTTTTGGCATTGGCACACCTTTTGCTACAATGTCCTGGATCTCTTTGAACAGTACCGGAATATTTAATGCAACACCGTTACCGATGATGCTTGTTGTATGTCCATAAAAACATCCTGACGGAAGTGTGTGAAGTGCAAATTTACCATAATTGTTCACGATGGTATGGCCTGCATTTGCGCCACCCTGGAAACGAACAATAATATCTGCCTCTTTTGCCAACATGTCGGTGATTTTACCTTTTCCTTCATCACCCCAGTTTGCTCCTACTACAGCTTTTACCATAATTACAGATTCCTCCTTCGGCATTATAAAAGACAGGTGTAAAACCTGCCCTTTTTATTTTCCGTTTTACTTTATGATTATACACGATTCTATACAAGATGTAAAATCTTTTTTCTAATATATAACATCTATTTATAAGTAAAACTAATATTTATTCATTATTTTATCTGATTGATACGGTTCTTATTTTACAAAATCTTCTGGATTGATCTTGTCCAGATAAAAATAAGTCATGGTAGCTTTTGCGATCTCACGGTCATTCTCATCTGTGATCATAACATCATAGACACACATTTTTTTACCGATCTTGATCTCGCGTGACTCTCCGATCAGCTTTTTGCAGTTCATCGCCGGACGCAGATAATTGATATTTCCGGATACCGTAGTCACATATCTGCCACGGCTTGTTGCTGCCGCACCACCAACGGTATCTACTAATGTGAAAAGTACTCCGCCATGTGTGGAACCGATCGGATTTGCATGGCGCTCATCCAATACGATTTCACCCTTTGCGTAACCCTCCCGGAGTTCAACAGTTTTGATTCCGGTATGTTTGATAAATCCCATATTTCTGATCTGCTTTAACTTCTCGTAATCTACCATTATGCATCCACCTCGATTGCTTTTGTCGCTGTCACTGCCAGAGCACCCGGTCCAATGTGACATGCAATACTTAAGGATAACGGATTCAGCACAATCTCATGATTCGGGAATGCTTCTTGTACTTCTTTTTTGAACTCTTCTGCCGCTTCAAGATCATGGGTATACGCCATGGAAATGTGTACGCCGGTGCCATCTGCAGAACCAAAACGACGCTCACAGTCATCTTTGATCTGTTTGATCATGATGTTTTTCGCCTGTTTTACGGTTCTTGCTTTTGCAAAAGCATCCAGCTTCTCACCCTGGATCTGCAGAACCGGTTTCAGTTTCAGCAAAGTACCAAGTGCTGCTGCCGCCGGTGTGATACGACCACCTTTTTTCAGATAATATAAGGTATCCAGCATAATATAAATACTGGACTCCATCTTATTCTCCATCAGTTTGTCGTAAATCTCCTGTCCGGATTTGCCTGCTGCTGCCAGTTCCATAGCATCCATAACAGACTGACGCTGCGTTACGGAAATACGCTGATTGTCTACAACAAATACTTTTCCGTCGTAATCCTGTGCCAGCATGGTCGCTGTGGAACAGGTACTGGAAAGTCCGCTGGACATCGGAATATGAATGATCTCATCATACTCCTCAAGCAGTTCGTCCCAAAGATCTGTAAAATTTGTTAAAACAGGGGTGGATGTGTGAATATCAGCACCTTCTGTCAATCTCTCATAAAACTGTTCCTGGGTCAGATCAATATCCTCCAGAAGCATTTCTTCATTAATATAAAACGGCATCGGCATGACGCGGATTCCAAGTTCTTTTGCCTGTGCCTGAGTAATTCCACTGTTACTGTCTGTCACAATCGCTACTTTACTCAAATTTTCATTCCTCCGTTTTTTCTCTCTTTACTCTCATACATAATTCTCATCAGTATTACAAATAGTAACACACCACAAGTAAAAAAACAACCGCTCGCCCAAAAGAAACTTTTTCACTTTTCCTTTTCTCCTATAATATAGGGTTTTTACACCAAAAAAGAGTTCTGACCAGTCAAAAAACTCTAATATCCGATCAAAACTCTTTTTATTTTAATTACTATTTATACTTACTGGAATAATTCGTCTCCGCTCTTGAAACCGAACGCAGGATGATAATCAAATTTTACAGCTCCTACCGGAATCTCCGGCCCAACTGCCTTCTTGATCCGTGCAATTCCTTCGTTACCAAACCCTGCACACAACTCAATGGCACCACATCCGTTTGCAACCAGTTCCTTTGCTGCTGCTTCTGCCTGTTCATACGTAGAGCATCCTACGACATGTAACGTAAGTGTCTCAGACGGGATCACTGCTTTCTGCTCCTGTGGATTCTGATCCGGTGCTACATAAATAAAAGCTGCATTAATCATGATATTTTCCTCCTCATGTTTCTCATTCAGATGCAGATCATCGGTTTTGAAATATACAATCTTCCGATATTTTGAACATCTAATATCCTGACAATATTCACCCGATGCTCCGTTCTTCTTCATTTTAATACAGGCGAAAAGACTTGTAAAGTCCACATAACCTACTTTCCTTCCTTATTCCCGCAGATTTCCTCCAGATTCAGACCATACCGTGCCGCAATATCTCTGGCATAACTGAGTCCATCCGGTGTCGTCCGACTGATCCGATAACTTCTGACACCCTGCGCCACATTATCCATCTGTGCCACCAGATTATCAATCTTGCTTCGGTTTCCCGGGTAAGAATTATATTCCTGAACCTTCATCGGCAGATCATGAATATGCGTCACAAACAGTCCACAGCATCCGATGACACCGATTCCGGTCAGCACTTCCGATGCAATATAACCTGCCTCCAGACCGCTGGTACTGGAAAAAGATTCATCCATCAAAAGCATGTCCGTATCCGATAACTGCTTTAAAATCTCACTGAGGCGGGCACACTCACTCTCCAACCGTCCTTTTCCATAATTATTCTCATCCGAAACCGGAAAATGGGTAAAAATCCCAGTCACCGGACTCATTTTTGCCTGATGTGCCGGCACAAAAAGCCCAAGCTGACACAATGCCTGTGCCATACCGATAGAATATGCAAAAATAGACTTTCCGCCGTGGTTTGGTCCCGTCACCAGATAAAAACGACCGTTTTCATCCAGTTCAAACCGGTTGGAAACAACTGTTTTTTCTACGCCACGCATAGCAAGCATCGGATTGTATACCTGCTCTAATTCACACACCCGATCCTTTACCGGACAAATCTGTGGACGGCACATTTCAAATCCTTTTGCCTGCATATCCAGAATAAACTTCACACCTGCCGTCAGAAACCGAATATCGTCCAGAAGTGCCGCAAACACCGCCGTATTTGCCTTATAATAATTCTGGATCATCGGTTCAAAAGAGCGCAGCGGTTTTTCAAAGATCGTCTGCAGCGCACTTCCCATCGCATAATTAATCGCTTTCTGTTCTTCCCCGTGCAATCCCTTCTGCAGTGGATACAATGGAGTCATCATCACCTGCCGATCCGTCAGACGATGCTTCATCAGCTTGTCAATAATGCTTCCCGCAGAAAATTCTTTTTCATTGACGGAAATAATTCCCGCTTCCTTCGGTCGCAGATTGTCATCCAGGTTAATTCCAATGGTTACACTTTTCAGATAACCAAAATTTTTGCCGGTGGCTTCCATTTCCCGTTTCAGATTCAGATATTCCTCACTCTTTGCCACACTGTATACCAGTTCCCGGAAATTTTTCATGCCCTCCGATGCAATATCTGCCCCCGGATTTTTTTCAATCTCCGAAAATACATTTGCAAACAGATCCACTAATTCTTCATACATCTCCAGATAGCGCACCGCACTCAATGCCGAATCCACAGAAAAATCACTGCTCAGCACCCGGCGCAACTCACTGACATTCTGAATTTCTGACACTGAACTGCAAAACGCCTGATACAGCTTTGGATGCTTCACCAGATCTTCCACGATCGCCTGCCGATATTCTAACACTTCCGGATCTGTAGAAAAAAACTTTTCCAATGTCAGCTCCGAATATCCACGATACCGGTCATTTTGCAGCACCACCATATCATCGATCTGTAATGACGTGATAAAATCATAAGATTTCATGCGCGCCTGATCGGATTCCTTATATCCATTCGGATATAGTAAACGAAATTCTGTATCCATAGTTTTTCTTCTCCTCTACTTTCTTCACGAAAAACATCCCCAAACTGTTCTCCATGGATTTTATCATTATTTCCAAATCGCAGGAACACGCTTTTTTCTTATGTACATCACCAGCACAACAATGATACTCAGTACCAATGCCCCACTGCTGTCGATCAGGACATCTCTAAATTGCCCTGCTCTTCCCGGTACAAACAGCTGATGAAACTCGTCGCTGCATGCATACCCAAAAGTAAATACAAAAGAACCGATGTTTCGCCATTTCCCCCGTACTCCGGATACCCAAAATGCCGTCAGAAATGAGGTGCACAGCAAAATATATTCTGTCACATGCGCCCCTTTTCTCACCACAATGGAAATCACGTTTACCAGATCTGCATCCGCAAATTTCGGAAATAAGCCTAACGTTCCCCGAACCTGCAAAAACAGATCTACAAATATATTACTCATACTGGAAGATTCATCTCCCTGCTGCCCGGAAAAAGAAAAAATCATGATCATGACAGCAAGTGGGAATAACCAGATGAGGTATCTGCTTTTTCTTTTACTTTTCATTTTTCTGTCCTTACTTATTTTTATAATCCCCCTGCGATTTCAGGTCACAGGGGGGATTGTTATTCTGCTTTTTTCACTAAGCAGCGCTTTTTATAAAACGCAATACCGTAACAAATAATCTGATCATAATCATCTTCATATTCTGCCGCATACATACGCGTATTGATTTGCTCCAATGCCTTTTCGCAATCCGCTTCCATTGTACTCACAGATTTTGCATATTTCGCTTCAAAAATAATAATTTTACTGTTTGTCAGATCAGAAATAACGATATCGCTGCGCCCTTCGCCATGTTCTCTGTTAGATTCTACCATATATCCCGCGCCTGCAAAAATACCTGCCAGAAAAGCATGATAAAAATCTTCCCGATAATCATGGTAGCTGATCGTCTGACGCAAAAGACGATTCATTTCCGCGGTTAATGTATCTGCATCTTCCATCCATGCAGCCTGAAACAAATTATTACGATCCCAGGATCTGGCATAATCGTTAAACCACTGCATAATCGTCGATTCATATATTTCACGAATTTCTGCATTTGGAATCATCAATGCGGTACTTCCAATGGGTAGAGCAAACTCTATTTCTGCATCCGGTACCCGTGTAAGATAACCGGTAAGATACAAAATACTCCACAGATTATTTTCCGAAGAGTGAAGATAATCATATGTCAAATTTTCATCAATCTGCTGCACAATATATCCACCAGATAGCAATTTTTCCAACTTTTGTGAAATACTGCTTCCCGATTGATCAATAAAAGAACGAATAATCGCATTATCACTTGTATTTTTCCAGTAACTGGACGGACGTATCATCGGATTCTGCTGCAAATCCCGCAAATAATTCATCACATCCCATGGACAATAAATATCAAAGTTCCCGAAATGATATCCATCATACCACTGCTTCACTTCAGAGGCATGTCTGATACAATCTGCATCTTTCAAAATCTGATTTACTTCCGACTGTGTAAATCCAAAAAACTCATTTAATCTGGAAGAAGATATCGTATCTGAAACAAAATTATTAGTACCGGTAAAAATACTTTCTTTTGCAATTTTCAAACATCCTGTGATCACCGCAAATAACAGATCAGAATTATCCTTAAATGCCGTACTCATCATAATTTTCAAAATACTAAGCATTTCATCATAATAACCGTGACTACTTGCTTTTGCCAAAGGAACATCATATTCATCCAATAATAAAATAACCGGTTTTTGATAATAATGATGCATCAGTTTCATAAGGTAAGCTAACGAACGGCTCAGTTTCGTTTTATCTGCTTTTCCGGCTTTCAGATCAAGAAAAATCTGCATATCATCCGGATCAACTGTATCACAATCCAGTAAATATACATGCTCTTTATATAGATCTGCGATCTGTTCCATCAGCTGACCATAAGCATCTTCAAAACTCAATCCATCAATATCTTTTAATGTTAAAAAGATGGTAGGATACTGGTTCATCCACTGATGGCAAAGAGCAGCATCCTTTGAAATCTCTAATCCATAAAATAAATCTTTACTGTCTTTTTGAATATTAAAAAAATTTTCCAGCATGCTCATTCCAAGTGTTTTTCCAAAACGTCTTGGACGGGTGATCAATGTAACTTTTGCCCTGTTCCCATCGGTCAATTGACGGATCAAACCAGATTTATCTACATAGTAATATTGATTTTGGCGAATTTCTGAAAAATCAGAAATACCAACCGAAATATTTAATTTTGCCATATAGATACACCTCCATCTATAAATTTGAGTGCTGAAAAACCACCTGTTTATTTCAACTACTGTTTCCAAATATCCAGGTACACGTTTATCTGAAAGAGTTCTGTCTGTTCAGAAAACACCTCAAATGCGAATATATTACTTTTCCATTATAGCTGTGGTCAAAATGTTTGACAATTACTATTTTCACAAAATCCTGTTTAGAAATGTCAGACCAATCTTAATAAAATATTTTTTATCCTAACAGGACATACGTGCTATAATAAATACATTCTGGCATATGAGGTACCAAAAGCAAATGTCAAAAATTTATTTTGTAGACAGTGAAAACGTCGGTGATGCCTGGATCGACCTTTTACTGGCAGATCCAAACGGCACGTTCCTGATTTTTTACACCAGTCACTCACCCCGCATTGATTATGAGCATGCCATCGCTCTGATGAATGCCAAAAACAAGCCCAAGTTCATTCGATGCTACGAAGGCAGCAATGCACTGGATTTTCAATTAGTATCTTATCTTGGTTATCAGCTCCGCTCAAAAAACACCGATGAAATGGTCATCGTATCAAATGATACAGGTTTTGATGCTGTGGTTCATTTCTGGTCTGAGCAGAACCGGGCAATTACACGACTTACCAGCAGTAATATCCCAACTCCTGAAATCAAGACAGAACCAACACCTGTATCGGAGGAAAAAGCAACCCCTTCTTCCTCTGTAGACACAGACACTGAGCAAACGGTAAGTGGTGTTGATCTCAAGGAACTTTACACGATCATTAATTGTGTCAGTTCCAAAGAATCTTCTTATATCCACCTTGCCTATGTGCATTTTTACGGTATCAAAAAAGGGGAAGATCTTTATAAATACATGCGTCAGGAAAAATTCGCAGCACCTTCGGTTTCCTGGAAAAAAGAAACCCGATTCAAGAAATTCTGTGAATTGATCTTCAAGTATTGTAATACAACCGATACCGAAATTCCTTCAGATTTTATTGCCTATCTGTACACAAATCTCACGCGGACAGATGACAAAAAGAGTCTCAATCGAAAGCTGCAGACCCAATATCCCCATCAGGGAATGCAATTGCACAAAATACTCAAGCCTTTTTATAAAACACTTTTGAAAATAAAGAAATAAAAAGAAAGATGCCAGAATGAAACATCCCCCTGCGGTTATGCGCGGGGGGAATGTGGTGCTAGAGTGGAGTAAAAATCTATCTACTATCATTATGAGTTATAAACAGATAGATAACTATCTACCCAAAAATTAAGTGTTTACTGCAAATTATCATATACAGAATTCTTTTTCTTCTTATACGCCAATGCTTCCATCGGCATCTGGTAAGTCGGAACAATTTCCTTTACCATTGCACGGATCGCATCGCTGTCCTCATTTGCAGCATCACGCAACTGGATCAGCTGATGCATGAATTTTTCTTCATCCATATCGATTGGTTTACCGATGTGGATCATCTTGTTTTCGGTATCCTGAAGTCCTTCCTCATCCATCAGAAGTTCCTCATACAGTTTTTCACCGGGACGAAGTCCGGTGTATTCGATTTCAATGTCCTCTCCCAGTTTATAACCGGACAGACGGATCAGATTTTTTGCAAGATCTGCAATTTTTACAGGTTCACCCATATCCAGTACGAAGATCTCTCCGCCTTTTGCATACGCACCTGCCTGAAGTACCAGAGATACGGCTTCCGGAATCGTCATAAAGTAACGAATGATATCCGGATGTGTTACAGTAACCGGACCACCGGCAGCAATCTGTTTCTCGAACAGTGGAATAACACTTCCGTTACTTCCTAATACATTTCCAAAACGAACAGCAACGAAGTCTGTTTCATAGAAATGGTTTAAGGTCTGTACGATCATCTCGCACATACGCTTGGAAGCGCCCATGATATTGGTCGGATTTACCGCTTTGTCAGTAGAGATCAGTACAAATTTTTTGACATGATTTCTTCCTGCCGCCGATGCTGTCTTGTAAGTACCAAATACGTTATTTTTGATTGCCTCATTCGGACTGTCCTCCATCAGCGGTACATGCTTATGTGCTGCTGCATGGAATACAACATCCGGTTCATATTTCTTCATTACACTGTTGATACGGTGCATATTTCGTACCGAACCGATCAGTACCGTCAGATTCAGTTCCGGATGATTCCATTTCAGCTTCTGCTGAATATCATAAGCATTATTTTCGTAAATGTCAAAAATAATCAGATGTCCAACTTCATGCTCCGCCAGCTGTGTACAGATCTCACTTCCGATGGAACCGCCACCACCAGTTATCAGAACCGTCTTTCCTTTGACATATCCCAGAATTTCATCCAGATTTACTTTAATCGGATCACGTCCCAGAAGGTCTTCAATCTCCACATTTCTCAGCTTGGAGACATTGACCTCACCGTTCACCAGCTGATAAACACCCGGAACGGTCTGAATCTGGCAGTTTGTCTGGTTACAGATTTCAAGAATTGCTTTGATATCCTTACGGTCTGCGGAAGGCATCGCCAGAATAATTTTATCAATCTTGTATTTTTCTACTGATTCAATAATCTTATCCCGTCCACCTTCAATGCGGACACCATCCAGATATTTATGCCATTTCTGCTCATTATCATCGATGAAGATTTTTACATGATCCGTCAGATAATAACTGGTACGGTACTCTTCCAAAAGCATCAGACCGGATGCACCGGCACCGACGATCATAATATTTTGCTGACGGCCATTGGCTTCTCTCGCACTCTCGCTTCGCATTAAAGCACGGCGTAACAAACGGTACATCAGACGGATTGCCGCTGTGAACCCAAACATCAATGCCCATCCTACCAGATAAAAGGAAATCGGCATTCTGGTAATGGATATAGAAAAGGTAATTCCGGTAATGCCTGCTGCAATAATGGAAGTTGCAAATGTACGTAATACTTCTGATATACCCGCATACGTCCATACGCTTCGGTAAAGCTTTGCCACTGAATAGCTGGCAACTGTAATCACGCAGGCTAAAACTGCATAATACATATATCCTGTCAGATATTGATCCGGTATCTTGGAATACCGCATATCAAACCGAAGCCATAATGCAAGTCCATAAGCAAGAATGACTGCCAGAATATCTGCGATCAGAATAATTAATCTTTTTTTCATAATCAATCTCTTTCTTTCGTTTTTTAATTTTCTGAACTTATCTATTAATTTTTCAATTAAGACCTTTTCAGTCGTTTTTTCATTCCTATGTGTTTATTTAATTCAACTTAATTAGTTGTTGTGGATTTGTCTGCAACAATTCTGCCACCGTATCCTCTCCGAATTTTTTTCGAATCAGATCAGCTGTTTCCTGAATATGTACGCTACGATCTGTTGTATTGTGTGCATCACTGGCAAGCAGATCTACAACACCATCTTTCAGCGCCATTTTACAGAATCTCTTCATACGGAATCCTTCTTTTCCAAGTATTGCATTGCAGTTCATTTGGAGAAGAACTTCTTCTTCTGCCAGGTAATGTACAAGTGCATAATCTTCATGCAGGCACTGGTAACGCTCAAAATGTGCGATTACCGGAGTCATCCCTGCACTTTGCAGTTTTTCAACTGTTTGCATAATAAAATCAAATTCCGCCGTATAGGAAAATTCTACCAAAATCACATGTTCATTTGGCATGCAGTAACGCGGTTCCTTGGTCACTCGCTCTACCATATGCGGACTGGCAAAATATTCACAACCAAGATAAAACTTCATATCTGGAAAGTGGTCTGTCAACGTCTCACATGTTCTGTGGAATACTTCTTCTTTTTCATCCAAAGATATTTCAAACATTCCCTTCCGATAGTGTGGGGTGAACACGATATTGCGTACTCCCTGATCATATTCAAGCTGTACCAGACGAAGTGTCTCCGCCATGGAACCGGAACCATCATCCACACCCGGCAAAATATGATTATGCATATCCCAATATCCTGCCATTTTTCTCTATCTCCCTGAAATCATTTCTCCTAAAATTGGAAGCAGGTATTACCCTGCTTCCCTGTTTCTGTCATACAACAGAATTAATTATGCGTTTTTCTTTTTAGCTGTTACGCACATTCCAGCTACTGCAGCAGCTGCGATTACAACAACGAATGTCATTGTAGGTGCAGCACCTGTTTTCGGAGAAAGTTTAGCACCGTTAGTACCATTAGCACCTGTGCCTGTTGCGCTGCCGTTTCCATTTCCGGCTACTGCTCCGTTAGCCTCTACATAAATAGCGATTGGAGAAAGACTGTTTAAAGTAACAGTAATTGTACCATTACCAGCTACAACACTCTCCTGCTGCCAAGCACCGTTTACATAGTGAAGTACGATTACCTTGCTTCCTGCTGTTACACCATCAACATTGAAAGTGATTTTTACAGGGAATACTGTGCCAGCCGGTACAGTAACCTCTTTTACTGTAGCAAGTTTGTAATCTGCTGCGTTAACAGCAGGTACAACCTCTTCCAGTACAGCAGCGGCATCTTTCTTGATTTCATTTACAGCCGGCTGCTCAGCTGCTGTAAAGTTATCAGAAACAGTAACCTCTACTTTGTTTCCGTTTTTATCTGTTGCCTCGGAAACAGTACCTGTAGTTGCAGCCGGACTCGGAGCAGCAAATGCTACTGTTGCCATTCCTACTGTCATAACTGCAGCCATTAATAATGCGACTACTTTTTTCATGTTCCTTTTCTCTCCTTTCATAATATTTGCAATATCTGACAGATGATCTGCCAGACATTACATGCATCTTTTGTATTTCTAATATAAAACAGCGGCTTATTGCCCGCTGTGAGGATTACAATTTTATTTTGTCACTTCCTGATAGAAATTTTCGATTAGCATTTCCTGCAGTTTTGCTTCATCCACATGAAATTCTTCATGCGTTTCTCCCATGGTAACTTCCCCCGGAAGGTAAGTCACATCATCCGTCAGATATGTATAACTGCTCAATGCATCAATCTGTTCTGCATCCAGATCTGTGACAATATATTTATCCAGAAACGGTGACACAATATCATACAGCGCCTTTCCGCCATGACTTCTCATCTGTGTGATCATTGCGGTAACATAATTGACCTGGCGGCGCATACGATCCGAATTACTGTCGAATGTATTCAAGTCTCTGGAACGGACATAAGCTTCTGCTTTCTCACCTTTCAGAAGCACCTCAGTTCCTGCTTTAAAAGAAGGATCCATAGCTTCATCTGCCTCTGTCATCGGTACAGTAACCCCGCCGATAGCATCATTGATCAGAGAAATGCCATCTACCGACAGGGAAAAATATCCGTCAATCGGAAGATCATACAGGAGATTTCTTACTGTTTTTTCTGTGGCCCAGCAACTTCTGCTTCCACCGATACAGTACGCATACTGTGTAGCAAGCTGTGTATTCATCGCGTTGTACACGTCTCCATTTACATCATAGAGATCTACCTGTGTCATGGTATTTCGGCTGATCTGCCAGATGCGTGCTTCTTTCGTCTCTTTATCCAGAGACAGCAGCATGATGCAGTCTGCCTGTCCAGCTTCTCCCGGCATATAGGAAGTGTCAATATCTTCCGCTTTGTCTATGCCAAGGAAGAGTATATTCATCAAATTTGCGTTATATTCGTATTTTTTTCCATTATAATCAATCTGATTCAGATTTGCCTGAGACTGTGTCTCTATCTCAGCTGACAGATCTGTATTTGTTTCTGTTTTCTTATCTCTGGTAAGGAACAGCACAATTCCGGCAGCAATCACAACGATTATCACTGCCAGAATTACAATCAGACCAATCTGTTTCTTATTACTGTTCATCTACTAATACTGCTCCTATCAGGTAACGCTGGTCGAAGATTCCATTGCAGGTCGACAGAACGATAATTCTGTCATCTGTTGTTACGGTAAGCGGATCTTCAATCCAGGTTGGCATATGTCGCACGGTATAGAGGGAATCTAAAAATGCCTGATATCCTTCTGTTGTCTGGCAATCATAAGTATCCAGAATATGTCTGTTGTCATAGGTGACTGTCGCAAATACTTTATACGTGTAAATATGATCCGGCGTGTAGATTTCGATGGTAGAATGTTCGTTTCGAAATGTCTCATCCTGATAATCGATCAGATGACTGAAAAAAGAATCATTCAGCATGTTATGACCATACACAAGTGTGACCGGATCGACAAATGGCCGGGAATTGTAACTGTACTCTGTCATAATAGCTCCCGGAAGTCCTTCATCACCGTCTACGGTATGATCCATATAATAATCATCATCCTCGATTTTTTGAAGGATTGGATAATCAATCGGTGTATCCGGAATGCGGATCCATGCATAGATGTCTGAATTCTGTTTCCAGAGTTCATTAAAATCTACCGGAATCTGCAACGGCGCAGTCTCTTCTTCTGCCGACAGATCTTCTGTGGTCTCTGTCTTTACTTCTGCCTTTTTCCTTAATTCTTCATCTTTCTGAGCCTGTATATGATTTCGGATCAGTAAACCGGCACCAGTTCCGACTGCAGCCAGTAAAATAACAAAACAAATCCAAAATATTATTTTTCTGCGCATGCGAATCATTCCTCTCTCTTATCTGCCACTTTTATGTTTATTTCTTTTCTTGCGGTTCTTTTCGTCTTTTTCTTCGGAGCGACTTGCTTCTTCCAGTTCTTTATCAATCGGAACAACACCAAGTACACTTGTTTCCAGATAAGTCTCAACATCTTCTTCAGACTGAATCCGGTCATTTGTAATAAACATAACTGTATAAATACCACCGATCAGTACTAACGCAATCAGAAGACCCATTGCTACATGTTTGGTCAGATTGTTGCTGACCGGTTCCTTGGCAATCTCCGGGTGTTCTACGATCGTCGGTTTATCTGTCTGTGTGATTGCTGCCATCTGATCAACTGCTGCTGAAGTCAGTGCCTTTCCTAGCAGATAGGAAAGTTTTGCGTCATCACTTGTCACAGTGATCATCAGCATACGTGTATCTGTCTTATTGGAAACAGACATCATATCCTGAACCTGCTTACGTGTCAGCTCAATATTCTCATCATCCTTCAGAGTCTCAATTGCAGTATCAATAACCGGTTTGCTGGTCGCAATCTCTGCAAAATCAGAAGTCAGCTCAGATCCCAACTGCAAATCTGCTACTGAAGTGATGCTCGTTGTCTTGGATAATACATAGAGTGTAGATGTAGACTGATACATCGGAGTCTGAAGAAATGTGATTCCAGCTGCCGCCACGGCTCCTATCACTGCTCCCAGCAACAGGATTTTCCACTTGTCCAGCAGGAAAAAGAACAGACTCAGAAGATCGATTTCCATTTCTTTTTCTTCTTTTACCATTTTGTTATTCATTGTACTTTCTTCCTTTATCTCTCTTGTCTTCTCGCCTCGATGGGATTACTCTTCTTCTCTGCCATAACCATAGCCATAACCATAGCCGTATCCATAGCCGTATTTTTTCCGCTTACTTCCGGCATCCAGTTTATTCATAATTACGCCCAGGAAATTCTGATTGGCATTTTCCAGCTGTTCCTTTACAATCTGTGCGGATTTGCGGCTGACCACATCCGGGGAAATAACCAGTACCGATGCATCTGCAGACTTTGCAATAACAGCAGCATCTACCACCATTCCAAGTGGCGGTGTGTCAATAATCACATAATCAAAAGTCTGTTTCATACCTCTGATGAGTGTCTCAAAAGATTCTTTTGCAAGAAGTTCTGTCGGGTTTTTCGGAAAACGACCGGTCGGGATCAGATACAGATTTTTAATACTTGTTGCATAAATGATTTCGGATCCGACATTTTTACCTGCAAGATAATGACTCAGCCCACACAGATTTTTCGGAAACTCCAATCTGCTGGACAGTGTTGAATTTCTCATATCCGTATCTATAAATAATACACGGTTCCCATTTTCTGCAAAGCTTTTTGCCAGATTAAAGGAAACACTTGTCTTTCCGTCATTTGCTGCACAGCTTGTCAGACAGATTACTTTATTATCAATACCTGTAAACTCAATATTTGTTCGAATTCTTCGATAAACATCTTTCATAACAGGAGACAATATCGTTTTTTCATGTAAAGTAAGTTCTTGCATCTGATATGTTCCTTTCCATTATATATTTTATTATTTTTTCTTCTTATGACATACATCATTAATGGTAAATGATAAAATTCAGAATGTCAATGCGTATCTTGCCAAGATGTAAGCTTCATTTGCCTGCATTTTTAGTTATTCTGTCCTACTTCTGGCACAACTTCTCTCCTCCGGAAGATTTTACCAGCGTTAAAACGCGTTTTTTCCCGTCTTTTTTCGTCAAAAAAGAAATCCTGTTTCTGATTCGGATTCCTTTTTCTGTGCATAATTTCTGTCAAAATTTATGTATTTTTCTTATTTTTTCAGCGGATATTTCTCTGTCAGCGCATCAACGATCGCACGTGCTTTTGCAACGCCTTCTTCGCCTTCTTTAATAACGATGGAGATTGCCTCAGCGATTTGATCCATATCCTCTGTGTTCATGCCTCTGGATGTAACGGACGGTGTTCCAAGACGGATACCGCTTGTTACGAACGGGGATTTCGGATCGTTCGGGATGGTATTCTTGTTGGCTGTGATATGAGCCTCATCCAGAAGTTTCTCGATGGCTTTTCCTGTCAGGTCAAACGGTGTCAGGTCAACCAGCATCAGGTGATTGTCTGTACCGCCGGATACGATCTTGATACCGCGGTTCATCAGTCCTTTGCAAAGTGCCTGTGCGTTATCTACGATACCCTGCTGATAGGTCTTGAAGCTATCCTGAAGTGCCTCTTTGAAGCAAACAGCTTTGGCAGCAATGACATGCATCAGCGGTCCACCCTGGATTCCCGGGAACACTGCTTTATTGAAATTGAAGTTATTTTTCTCCATGGACTCTTTGGAAACAAGGATCATACCGCCTCTTGGTCCACGCAGTGTTTTATGAGTTGTAGTTGTAACAACGTCTGCATAGTGGATTGGGCTTGGATGAAGTCCTGCAGCTACCAGACCTGCGATGTGTGCCATATCTACCATGAGGTATGCGCCGCATTTGTCTGCGATGTCACGGAAACGTGCAAAATCAATGGTTCTTGCGTAAGCACTTGCGCCTGCGATGATCATTTTCGGTTTGCACTCCATAGCAATCTCTTCTACTTTATCGTAATCGATAAAGCCTTCATCGTTTACACCGTAAGGTACGATGTGGAAGTATTTTCCGGAGAAGTTTACCGGGCTTCCGTGTGTCAGATGTCCGCCATGATCTAAGTTCATACCCATTACGGTATCACCCGGCTGAAGCAATGCGAACTGTACTGCCATGTTTGCCTGTGCGCCGGAATGCGGCTGTACGTTTACGTACTCAGCGTCAAATAATTCTTTTGCACGCTCAATAGCAAGATTCTCAACGATATCTACACACTGGCATCCGCCATAGTAACGTTTTCCCGGATAACCCTCTGCATATTTATTTGTCATGATGCTTCCCTGTGCTTCCATAACTGCGTCACTGACCCAGTTCTCGGATGCGATCAGCTCGATGTGGCTGTTCTGACGGTCCAGCTCTGCTTCGATGGCTGCAGCGACATCTGCATCAGCTACTTTTAATTCTTCTAAATTCATCACTTTTTTCCTCCTGTTTCGTAGGTTCCCAACTCGATTTTTCCCATTTACTCTCTCTGGCGAAAAATCTTTTTCTATCATAGCCCAGATTTTGCAAAAAAGCAATACCCAGACTTCAACGATTTATCGTGTGAAATTTTTAACACGAAAAATGGGCTATGATACACGCTCACGTACAAAATCATCAAACACACATTATAATTTCTCACAAAAAAAGACCGCTATTCACCGGCGCAAGCCGGGAACGACGGTCTATCTCTTTTTGAAAGGGTGGTTTTCAACCAATTAATTTATTCAGGGGTTAAATATTATTGTAGTATGATCTGCACTTTGTATATTATTTATGCATTTGCAGCTAAAGCTTTTCCTGCTGCTTCGCATGCTGCCTGAGCATCTGCATCCGGTGCTTCGTTTGCGATGATACCTTCTTCTTCGATCATCTCTGCGCCTGCGCCTGTCATCTGCTCAACCCAGTTACGCATCCATTCGCCATCACCCCATCCGTAAGAACCGAATAAAAGGATTTTTTTGCCGGATACGCTGCCAAGGATCTCATCTACGAATGGCTCCATGGAAGATTCCTCTAACTGCTCTGCTCCCATAGACGGGCATCCAAGTGCGAATGCTTTTACATCTGCGATATCTGCTGCACTTGCGTTCTCAACCGGGATGATTTTTGCCTCAGCACCTGCTGCTGTAACACCATCTGCAACGCTCTGTGCCATTGCTGCTGTATTTCCTGTACCACTCCAGTAAATGATTTTTACTTCTGCCATTTTCTTTGTCTCCTTAATTTAACTTTTTATTTTATGCTGCACATAGCCCCGGCTGCTGATAACCAGTATCCGTTGGCTTATATACAGTATTAAACGTTTTTACTTTTTCGCCCGTTGTCATTACCACATTTTTCCAGATTTTTATGTGTTTTTTAACAGGCAATCTCTTTCATCTGTTTTCCTGCCATAAATTCTACAACGGCACACTCTTTTGCATTATCGTAAGCCTGAAAAGTCTGTTTCGCCTGTTCTACATCGCCATATACTTTCCAATATCCGGTGTAGCGGCTGTCTTTTCCTTCATGAAGGATAAAACCTCTGACATCTTCCAACGGATATCCAAGGAAAATTCCCATTTCATGTGGATAACTTTCTGCTCCCTGTGCTGACAGGGAAACTCTCTGGCTTAAATGATTCAGACAAGCATCCACATCTGTACTTTCATAACCATATGTATGTAAAAATACTATGGCCTGTGGATCTGCCAGACATTGCTGTACTTCCTGTTCCCGGTATACGTAAACGACTGCACGCCCCATTCCCTGGCAAAGACATCTGACTTTGATCCCGGTATTTTTGAATACGGAACGTACAAATTTCAGATATGCTGCCGGAACGGTAAACATGGATGACATTTTTACGTTTTTTAACACCGGTGCACAATGCAGGATGATCTGCATCATCAGGCTTTCTGTCATCTTTCTGCTGGAAAGTCGATGTAATACGGCTTCTGTTGGCATGTCTTGTCTCCTCCTATATCTAAATACTCCCCTTGTTGTCATATTTCTCTCATCTATTGATCTATTTAAGAAATCATTGATCTGTTTGAGAAATATTATTTACGCTTTTTGTTTTCATTATGAGTTTTTATGATCTCATTTCTTTTTCAATACTTTATTTTAAAATTAAGCGTACTGCTCAAGGATTCCGTTTAATGCGCTGGCGCTGCTGCTGTGGGAACGCTCAACAATAATATTTTTGCGTTCTGCTTCTGCAACTGCACAATGTACCATTTTATGAGAAACAGTAGATGTGAAAAGGATCAGCAGATCAGGGCTGCCAATTTTATTTTTCAGATCTGTTTTCATTTTGGTAAATACTTTTGCTTTACATTTATACTGCTTGCAGATCTGTTTGTACTGCGTTTCCATTCTTTCATGCCCACCAATAATTACAACGCTCATGTTAGTCTCCTTCATTTTTTATTAGCATATTCTAACCTATGTTTTTAAAAGAAGGCGGAGCCTTTATCCGCCTGACATTCTATCGACGATATCCTAGTTGTTTGCTCAGATATCTTTTGCATGTGGTTAGTATACTTTAACCCTCTTGATCCGTCAAGAGGGTTAATGATAGTGTTTTCTCATTTAGTTAGTTTTTCTTAACTTCTAACATAATGACCGGATTTTCCGCCATCTTTTTCCAACAGCAGGATGTCTTTGATCACCATGCCACGGTCTACTGCCTTGCACATGTCATAAATTGTTAACAGTGCCGCGGAGACTGCATGCAGTGCTTCCATCTCGATTCCGGTCTTTCCGGTTGTTCGCACAGAAGCAATGGCTTCAATCTCTGATACTTCCGGATGCAGTTCAAAATGAATGTCTACGCCGGTCAGTAATAACGGGTGGCACATTGGGATGATCTCCCATGTTTTTTTTGCTGCCATAATTCCAGCTACCTGTGCGACTGCCAGTACATCGCCTTTTTTTATTTTTCCATCTGTGATCAGGGTAAAGGTCTCCGGCTGCATGCAGATGTGTCCGGAGGCAATGCCGATTCGTTTTGTGTCGGCTTTCTCCGATACATCGACCATTTTGGCTCTGCCCTGTTCGTTGATATGCGTTAATTCTGCCATGATTCCAACTCCTTACTTTCCAAAACCACAATTCGGGAAGGTACAGACGCCACAGTTCAGACACAGACCGCCTTCCCCCAGTTTTGCAATATCCTCTGCGGTAATCTCATCATCTGCCATCACACGCGGCAATACCAGATCAAAAATCGTACGTTTTGCATACATAACGCAGCCCGGAAGTCCAAGAATCGGGATGATTCTGCCATCTGCTTCGTTCTTATAATAGGAAACAAGCATCATTGCGCCCGGAAGCACCGGTGCACCGTAGCTTACAACTCTTGCTCCGGTAGACATGATTGCCCACGGCGTACAGTCATCCGGATCGACACTCATACCGCCGGTACAGATGATCAGCTCAGCGCCTGCTGCAATCTGTTTCTTGATTGCTTCCAAAATATGCTCTTTTTCATCATCTACATAAATCTGGTCAATTTCCTCTGATGGAAACTCTGCCAATTTTTCGCGGATAACGGGACTGAAGGTGTCTTTGATGCGTCCCTTGAATACTTCACTTCCGGTTGTGACAATGCCATATTTTTTCTTTTTATATGGAAGAATCTCAAAAATTGGTTCGGTGCCTCCTACCTCTCTGGCACGCTCCATTTTTTCTTTTTCAATGACCAGTGGAATGATTCTAGTTCCTGCCAGCTTGTCTCCCACTTTTACCGGGAAATCACCATGGCGGGATGCGATCATCATCTCCCCAAGGCTGTTCACTGCCACCAGCGCATCCCTGCGAATTTTTAACACGCCGTCAATATCTGCGATCAGTTCGATTTTTCCCTCTTTGATATCAGACGGATGCATGTTTGCACCTGCACAGATGTCGTAGAGAATCTCAGCAGCTTCGTTTTCATGCCATTTGGTATCATCTTTTTCCCATACATATAGATGCTCTTTTCCAACGGACAACAGCACCGGAATATCTTCTTCTTTTACCACATGACCTTTGCGAAATACCGCATCTTTGGTCACGCCTTTTATTATCTGGGTAATATCGTGGCAGAGTACATGCCCTACCGCGTCTTCTGTCTTGATCAGTTTCATAATATCCTAATATCTCCTAAACAACTATTTTCTGGCGCACTCGGCGTCATTTCCAAGTAAAATATCCAATCCATGCTTCAAAGATGGCAAAATGTAGTTCAACGCCTCGTCTACTGCCTTCGGACTGCCCGGCAAGTTGATGATCAATGTTTCTCCGCGGATGCCGGCTGCTGCCCGTGACAACATGGCGCGTTCTGTAATAGTCAGAGAATATTGTAAAATTGCCATCGGAATTCCCGGTACTTCCCGCTCAATCACCGCTTTGGTTGCTTCCGGTGTCACATCGCGTTTGGAAAAACCGGTTCCGCCGGTGGTCAGTACAAGCTGAATGTTATCTTCACTCATAGCGACCATTTCTTCTGACAGCATCTGCTGATCATCCGGTAAAATCACTTTTTTTGCGATCTCATATCCATGCTGTTCCATAATTTCAGCGATTTTTGCTCCACTGAGATCTTCGCGCTCTCCGTGGCAGCCTTTGTCGCTGGCTGTAATAATTCCTACCCTTATCATTGCATTGCTCCTTTTTTATCGTCTTTTTTTATTTTCCCTGCCTTTGAGTATACCATACGAATACGCGAATGTCACACATGAACGGTACAATTTCGTTATCACATATCCACAACATTTCTATTGCTTTATTTCAAGTCGAACGCACGTGAGACTTGATGCGTGATTCTGGTCAGCGCAAGCTGACATCTTCTTTTCAGAATCACTG
>NZ_JRFU01000030.1 GCF_003122485.1 Eubacterium ramulus | reverse complement strand
GTAGCGTTCCTTTGCAGTGATAAGTCGTCCGAATCCGCTTTTTGATAATATCATATGGAGAAGAAAATGCACTGTCAGCAACAATGCCGGTGACATTTTCCGGAAGTTCCATGGAAACATTCAGTATCTCTCCAGATGAACTATTTATTTGAACCTGCTTGTTTTCATGATGCGCAGTCGACATAAACACCGTAGAAGCTCCCATGGATAATCCCGCCAGAATGATCTTCTGATCGGTTCCGAAACGGTTTGCGATATACTGCGCCCATAGACAGCCGTCGCGGCTCTCTAAGACACCAAAACCAATGTATTTTCCTTCACTTTTGCCAGCTGCCCGCTGATCAATATGTACGATGCGGTTTCCACATTCGTAATATACATGAGAAGATGCGGAAAAATCCACCTCCGGATGCGTACGATAACCATGAAACATCAACACCGTTCCTTTCGCTCCCGGCTGATCCATCAGGCGCGCATGCAGCTTTAAGCCATCCTCGGACTGAATGTAGATATCCTCTGCTTTCTGCTGGTTGATCCAGGCAATTCCTTCCTGAATCTCATCATAATACTGATCCCAGGCGGTGCCTTTTAGGGCTTCCCGGTCATTGATATTCAATTCATGTCCACGACAGATGGCGGTTCTGAATCCGACATATCCGATGGCAAACCATCCACATATAATTACTGCAGCAATGATACACACTACAATCCACATCATGTTTTTTACTCCTGTTGTTCATTTTCATAAGGAAAGCAGATGTTTCCACCTGCTCCTCATTCCTTTTCTATCGTATATTTCTACAAGAATGCCGGAGCATTCTTGAATCTAATTCCCGGAAATTTCATCGATCAAGCGGATCTCTTCATCTGTAAATCCTGCGCTTTCAATCACTTTGATATTATCTAAAATCTGCTGCGGCTTGGATGCTCCAATCAGGACACTTGTCACCACATCATCTTTTAATACCCATTTCAACGCCATCTGCGCCAGACTTTCACCACGCTGTTTTGCAATCTCATTCAACGCCTGAATCTGATGTATCTTGCTGTCTGTAAACTGCTCTTTTTTCAGGAAACGACCATCGGTGTTGACACGGCTGTCTGCCGGAATGCCATTCAGATAACGATCTGTCAACATGCCCTGCGCCAGTGGACTGAATGCGATGATTCCCTTGCCTTCTTCCTGCGCTGCCTGTTTCAAACCATTCTGCTCAATGGTACGATCAAAAATAGAATAACGGTTCTGATTGATCACAAACGGACAATGCAGTTCTCTCATGATCGCTGCCGCACGTTTCATCGTCTCACCATCATAATTAGAAATACCTGCATACAGTGCTTTTCCACTTTTTACCGCCTGATCCAGAGCTCCCATGGTCTCCTCCAGCGGTGTATTCGGATCCATCCGATGATGATAATAAATATCGACGTAATCAAGTCCCAGTCTCTGTAAACTCTGATCCAGGCTTGCCAGCAGATATTTGCGGCTGCCCCAGTCGCCATATGGACCTTTCCACATATCGTAACCGGCTTTGGTACTGATGATCAATTCATCACGGTATGGTCTGAAATTCTCCTTCAGGAGTTTTCCGACATTTGCTTCCGCACTGCCGTACTCCGGACCATAGTTATTTGCCAGATCAAAATGTGTGATACCATTTTCAAAAGCAGTAAATACCATCTGACGCATGTTCTCGTAAACACCTGTGTCCCCGAAGTTGTGCCAGAATCCAAGGGAGACCTCCGGAAGCTTCAAGCCACTGTTTCCACAGCGATTGTACACCATTTTGTCATATCTTGTTTCTTTTGCCTGATACATGATACGCTCCTCCTCACGATAACTTTTGCTCTATGTCAGACATTGTACCACTACTTTACGCTCCCAGCAATACCGCCATGATCGGTATCGTCACCAGTGACACAATGGTAGAGATCGCCACACCAATAGATGCCGACCGGCTCTGTCTTGGATACGGTGCCGCACCCATTGCAACCAGAGAAGCCACCGGCATTCCTGCACCAATGGTACAGATATTGATCAGTGTCACGTCTTTTGTTACCAGATGCATGAAGAACCATACGATCACCGGCATCACTGCCAAACGGATTGGAAGCATCGGCCAGATTCCACGTTCCTTTTTAATTTCACCAAAGGATGCTGCTGCCATGGACGCTCCAATGATGATCATGGATAACGGTGTTGTGATATTTCCAACGAATCCCACGCAGGCATAGAAAATATCCGGCATCGGAATATTTGCAAAATAAATAACCAATGACGCAACGGAGGCAATAATTCCGTTATTAATGAAACTGCGGAAATTCAGTTTTTCCTTTACAAAATTTCCGGACTCGATAGCCGCATCTTTTTTCAGCAAATGCAGGCCCATAGAGAAAAACAGGATACTGAACGGCATGTTAAAGATCGTGATATAAAAAATCGCACTGTCGCCATACAGAGCCTGTACGACCGGATAACCCATGAAGGAGTTGTTTGAAAAAATGAGCATACACATGTATGTTCCACGCAAATGCGCCGGTACACGCATGATTTTTGTAATGATCCACGCCAGAATCGGAAAGATCACGTACATTACCACGCCTGCCAGAAACAGTTTCAAAACCATCCCTGTATCATCGTGTGAAACCGTAGAAAGACTGTTTAAAATAATACACGGACAGGTGATCTGCACGATCATACTGGAAAGTTTTGCATTTACTTCTTTGGTCAAAATGTTCTTCTTAAACAAATAAAAACCAATCAGCATTGCAATTAATAGTTTACACATCGTAGTAACAATTGTCATAGCTTCATCTCCCACTTTCATTCAATATTATATCATAAGCAAAACCGGCTTATGATCAACATTCGCCGGTCGTCAATCATGCAAGCATGTTGACTCTCTTGCGCTCATTATAATCATATATTATGCAACATTTTCTCTATCAAAGTGTATCATAGCTTTTTGCGTTTGTCACCACTAATTATGGTCTTACCAGTTATATAGCGTCATTTTCCACAATTTGCTCAGAAATTGCCGAATTTTAGCTGTTCCATTGTACACAAAGCCAATAACCTATGGTATACTTATTTCATTACGGTCGCGATGATCTTTTTCAAAAAACACATCGCCATACATAAGGAGGATATGTAGTATATGAAAAAATTCATTCAGGAATTCAAAGAGTTTGCCTTAAAGGGCAACATGATGGATCTTGCCATTGGTATGATCATCGGCAGTGCATTTACCGGCATCGTAAATTCTCTGGTAAATGACATCATCAATCCGATTCTCGGAATTTTCACCGGAAAGATTGATTTTTCCAATCTGTTTCTCACTCTGGACGGTTCTCATTATGAGACACTGGACGCTGCGGAAAAAGCAGGTGCCGCTGTATTCAAATACGGTTCCTTTATCTCCAACGTGATCAATTTTATCATCATGGCACTGGTTGTCTTCTGTATCGTGAAGTTTTTGAACAAACTGCGCAAACCGGCACCGGAAGCTCCGGCAGAACCGACCACAAAGAAGTGTCCGTACTGTATGTCTGAGATCAGCATTGAGGCAACACGCTGCCCGAACTGTACATCATCTCTGATCGATGTAGATGCAGCAGATCTGAAATAATAGATCAGACAACGTATGCCCCTGCCTTTTGGGGTACGAAACAAAACAAATGTATCCAGAGCAGAGGTATTAAATTTTATGATTTCAAATTCAGCTGTTATTTATATAGGAAAATCTCGGTGCTCTTGTGTAAAAAACAGACTGGATCTTATGTATTTTTAAGAAATGAGGGCTTGAACTATGTGGGCTTACGAAAGTGTATTTTATCAAATTTATCCATTGGGATTCTGCGGAGCACCTTTTGAAAACGACGGTGTGCTGACACCTCGCATCCGAAAGGTCATTGACTGGATTCCACACATCAAAAATCTCGGTGCGAATGCCATTTATTTTTCACCGGTATTTGAATCCGATACTCATGGATACAATACCAGGGATTTCCGAAAAATTGATGTGCGTCTCGGCACAAATAACGACTTTGCCGATGTCTGCAAGGCATTACATAAAGAAGGCATCAAAGTCGTATTAGACGGTGTGTTCAATCATGTCGGCCGCGGCTTCTGGGCATTTCAGGATGTGCTGGAAAAACGCTGGGATTCCCCGTACAAAGACTGGTTCCATATCAGTTTTGACGGCAATTCCAACTACAATGACGGGCTCTGGTATGAGGGCTGGGAAGGCAATTATGACCTTGTAAAATTAAACCTCTGCCATCCGGATGTCAAACAGCATATTTTTGACAGCATCCGAAGCTGGGTGGAAGAATTTGATATCGACGGTCTGCGTCTGGATGTGGCTTACTGTCTGGATGAAAATTTTGTCCGGGAACTCCGGGCCTTCTGTGACAGTCTGAAACCGGATTTCTTCCTGGTAGGAGAAATGCTTCACGGCGATTACAACCGCCTGATGAATGATTCCATGCTGCATTCTGCCACAAACTACGAATGTTACAAGGGACTGTTCTCCAGCTTCAACTCCATGAATATGTTTGAGATCGTACACTCTCTCCTGCGTCAGTTTGGTTCCGAAAACTGGACACTTTATCGTGGCAAACATCTGCTCTGCTTTGTAGACAATCACGATGTCAGCCGTATTGCCAGCAATCTGACCAATGAGCATCATCTGCCGCTGATCTATGCCCTCTGTTTTGGTATGCCGGGTATTCCATGCGTTTACTACGGAAGTGAATGGGGTGCAAAAGCAAACAAAAGCGAAGGCGATCCGGCTTTACGCGCCTGCTTCGATGCACCGGTTGAAAATGATCTGACCGCATGGATTTCCAAACTTGCTACTGCAAAAAAGGCAAGCAACGCCTTAAATTACGGTGATTTCCGTTCTGTCGTACTGACAAACCGCCAGTGCATTTTTGAGCGAAAAACAGATTCTGAACGTGTTTTCGTTGCCATCAATGCAGATGGCGAACCGTATACCGCTCATTTTGATGCCGGATGTGGTACCGCCATCGACCTGATTACCGGAAATAAACATGATTTTGGTGGTGGCAGTGAACTTCCTCCGTACAGTGCATTTTTCTGGAAATGTGAATATTAAATATCTCATAAATTAATAATTAAAAGACAGATTTGTTTCTATATAGATGACTTTTCTTCATAGTCATATACGGAAATAAATCTGTCTTTTTACTATTTTTCCAATTTAAACCTATCTGTAATTTGACATGCAAACTTTTACGTATCCTGTACGCACTTAAATACCAGACTCATTATGTTCTGCATTATTTTTTAGTCTCTGTAAATCATTTTTATGTAAAGAACTTCCATTTCGCCAGTCTGTCCCCCTCATATTCGACTTTTAATGAAAAGAATGATGGATTTCCGGATAGCAGACGTTCTAAAAACAAATGGTCACCTTCCCAGGTTGGAAGTGATAACACTTTTTCCTTGTCCACCCATTCCAACGTTCCCTCGTTACACTCAATTAAATTGCCCTCAAATTCCGTTGCCGTAAAAAGATGCATGTATTCATCTTCCCATTCATCAGAACAAAACGTCACAATCCCACGAAACTGGTACTTTGTCAAAGTCAGTCCTGTTTCTTCTTTTACTTCACGGATCACACACTCATCCGGTGATTCTCCCGCTTCAAACTTCCCACCGACACCAATCCACTTGTCGTGATTTTCATCTTTTTTCTTTTTCGTGCGGTGAAGCATCAGGTATTTTTCATCTTTTTCTATGTAACATAAAGTTGTAAGACGCATAATATTTTCTCCCCTTTTTCTATTGCTTTTTGTTCATCATTTGGAATATACTCGATATATGAGCTTCCGAATTTCTGAAACCTGATGGTTATTAAGATACTTGTACCGTTATGCAGAATCATAACTGTGTGCATTTAGGATAACACAAAAGAATAGACGTTGCAGCTATTTTTTTATTTCAATTTATTTTTACCTCGTACATTTATTATATACAGCCAACGCTCATGTCTGCATAAAGAATCAGTCAGACACATTCGCGTCTTGAAAATTAAGGAGATAATTATATGACACATGCACTTGTCCTTCTCTGCGGAGGACTCAGCACACGTATGGGCACAAACAAGGCTTTTCTGCCTTTTGGTGAATACACTCTGATTGAATATCAGGTCCGCCGCTTTCGCCCGAATTTTGAAAAAATATATTTATCCGTTCCGAAAATGACGGATTTCTGGATGAATCTGGCAGAAAAACTGGATTGTCAGGCAATTCCTGACCGCATTGAAAAAATTGGTCCGCTGGGAGGATTGTACAGCTGTCTTTCTGCTGTTTCTGAAGATTTGTTGTTTTTCACACCGGTAGATGCACCGTTTACAAACACGGATGCCGCCCTTACATTATGCCAGACGTTGGAACAGTCTATTGACACAGTTCCTGAAAAATATGCCTGCGTGCTTGTTCATCCAACCCGTGGCAAACAGCCGCTTACCGCTGCCTATGCAAAAACATGTCTTCCAAACATTGAATGCATGATACAGATGGAAAACTACCGTCTGCGTCAGCTTCTGACACCGGAGCACACTATCATCGCTGATATTCTTGTTCCACAGGAGCATTTTTATAATATGAACGACATGCCATCCTACTATCATGCCCTGCAGATGCTGGCAGAAAAACAGCCTGCACTGTTTCCTGCGGATTTTGTCCCACAAACAGAACAGACAATTCCTTATGTCTCATTCTCTGCAAAATCAGGAACTGGAAAGACAACTTATCTGGAAAAACTGGTTGCCTGCCTGAAAGAAAAAGGGCTTCGTATTGCACTGATCAAGCATGATGCTCACGGTTTTGAAATTGATCAGCCTGGTAAAGACAGTTATCGTCTGCGAAAAGCAGGTGTGGATACTATGATTTTAAGTGGTCCGGAGCAAACTGTACAGATACAGACACATGCTACCGGAGAACCTTCTCTGAAACAGTTGCTTTCTGAGATCCACGATGTAGACCTCATTTTAATTGAAGGCTACAAATTTGGCTCCCAACCAAAAATCCAGTTACTACGCAAAGATTATAATGAGACACCGGTTGGCAATCTTGAAAATACCATCGCATATGTTGCCAATTTTCCATATGCGCCTGCGCCAGGAAATCTTCCAGTCTTTGATTTAAATGAACCAACAGAAATGGCAGAATACCTAATTTCCCGGTTCATTTAGCCTTTAAATTCTTGTTTGTCATTGTTTTGGCTAAAATTTTAATATAATTAAGAAAACGAAGAATCCTGTCAGAAAGCTAGACGTTCGCTACCTTCATTTCACTGCAGTTTCATCGCGCTCACTCCCACCTCCTATAAAAGCTGGTCGGTTCACGTTCGCGCAAAACCTTGTGAAAATCAGTCGCTCACTGAATCGCTTTTCCTGACAGGATTTTTCGTTTTCTCTATTTACGCTGTGAAATAATCAGCCATTCTTTACTCTATGTAAATCTGCGCATGCGACATAACGAATATTTTGTCATCAGCTTGTGTGCATGCGTGGCACGCGGTGCCGGCGCGTAAATGGAACAAAGATGGAAAAACTCCAAGGCAAGGCAGTAGACGGATTTCCGTTATCGAAGCGAGCATAGTCCGACCGCGTGAGTGTGTCTGAGCCAACAGCTGTTTTTGCTGTTGGTGAGTTCGCGGAAGCGGTCGGAAATAAGCGGCGCAGCGAAGATAGGAAATCCGGCGTGCCTGCATTGGAGTTTTTCCATCTTGTTCCTTAAAAGACAAACAAGAATTTATTTTACAGAACCAATAAGTTCATTGATATCCGCAACCCCATGCATCTGCATATACTGCTCAATACCATCCACGATCTCCATCGTCACCATCGGATTTGCAAAATTGGCAGTTCCGACACTGACTGCCGTTGCGCCAGCAAGCATCAGCTCTAACGCATCCTCTGTATTCTGGATACCACCCATTCCGATAATCGGAAGTTTTACGGCATTTGCCACCTGATATACCATACGTACGGCAATCGGATGTACCGCCGGGCCGGACAGACCACCGGTTTTATTTGCAATCGCAAAAGTACGTTTGTTGACATCAATCTTCATACCTGTCAGAGTATTGATCAGTGACAGCGCATCTGCGCCGCCTGCCTCTGCTGCCTTTGCCATCACAGTAATGTCTGTAACATTCGGGCTTAATTTCATGATCACCGGCTGTTTTGCATGTTTTTTCACTTCTCTTGTGATTGCCTCAACAGCTTTCGGATCCTGACCGAACGCGATTCCGCCCTCTTTGACATTCGGGCAGGAAATGTTGATCTCCAGCATATCGACCGGCTGATCTGCCAGACGCTCTACAACCTCACAGTAATCTTCGGTGGATTTTCCACATACGTTTACAATGATCTTTGTATCATATTTTTTCAAAAACGGAATGTCTCTGGAGACAAACACATCAATCCCCGGATTCTGCAGACCAATGGCATTGAGCATGCCGCCGTATACTTCCGCAATACGCGGAGTCGGGTTACCCGGCCACGGAACGTTTGCCACACCTTTGGTGACTACCGCGCCCAGACGGTTCAGGTCTACAAATTCAGAAAATTCCTCACCGGAACCGAAGGTACCGGAGGCAACCATAACCGGATTGTCAAATGTTACTCCTGCAATCGTTACTTTTGTGTTCATTACAGTTCTACCTCCTCTGCTAAAAATACCGGTCCCTCTTTGCAGACACGTTTGTTATGTACATTGGTATGTCCATCCACTTCTTTGGATTTGCATACACATGCCAGACATGCGCCGATGCCACATGCCATCTTCTCTTCCATAGAAATCCAGCACTCAATATTGTTCTCAGCTGCATAATTTTTCAATGCGCGAAGCATAGGAGTCGGACCACATGCATAGATTACTTCTGCATCTAAAGCATTTTCACGGATCGCATCCAGCACGTTTCCTTTTGTTCCAACACTGCCGTCCTCTGTGGCAATGTAAACTTCACCCTGTTTTTTAAACTCGTCCAGAAGGAACATATCGCTGTTGCGGTATCCAAGGACGATCTGTTTCTCACAATTTAACTGTTTTGCAAGCTCCAGAATTGGCGGAATTCCGATTCCACCACCGATCAGAAATGCTTTTTTCCCTTTTAACGGGAAACCATTTCCAAGCGGTCCCATGACGGAGAGGTGATCTCCAGTCTGTTTTTCAGAAAATTCTGCAGTTCCCTTGCCTGCGATACGGTATACCAAATGCAGGGAAGAATCTTCTTTGTCAATCTCGCAGATACTGATCGGACGCGGAAGTAATCTGCTTCCGTCGTCACAGTAAATGGAAATAAACTGTCCTGCCTTTGCATACTGCGCAATTTTATCTGTCTTGATCCACAGGCTGTAAATCGCCGGAGCAATCTGCTCCTGGCTGATAACTACCGCCTGCTCTTTAAATTTCTCTGCCATGTTGTTCTCCTTATTTCAATGCGGAAGCGATATCCTCGATCATGTCGATGACTGCCTGACGGGAAGCATCTGCGAAGTTCTCTGCGCCAAACTGTGCGTATTTCTCCTGTTTGTAAGCTGCAATGATTCCTCTGGAGGAGTTTACGATTGCGCCCAGACCATCTTTATTGAAATAATGAGTCAGATCTTTGCCTTTTCCACCCTGTGCGCCGTAACCCGGTACCAGAATGAAGCTCTTTGGCATTACCTGACGTAATACTTTACCAACTTCCGGATAAGTAGCTCCTACAACAGCTCCGATGTAGCTGTACTCATCACCCATTACATCCTCGCCCCATGCAGCAACTTTCTCAGCTACATGCTCGTATAACGGTTTTCCGTCGATCAGACGATCCTGGAACTCACCGCTGGACGGATTGGATGTTTTTACAAGGATAAACAGACCTTTTTTCTCCTCTTTGCAGACATCTGCAAATGGTTTGATACCGTCTGTTCCAAGGTATGGATTTACAGTTGCAAAATCCTCGTTGAACGTACTGTATGTCTTGCTTCCCACCTGGACTTTTCCAAGATGTCCGGTTGCGTATGCAGCGGATGTGGATCCGATATCTCCACGTTTTACATCGCCGATGACAACCAGATCTTTCTCATGACAATAATCAACGGTTTTCTGGAATGCTTTCAGACCTTCCACACCAAACTGCTCATACATGGCGATCTGCGGTTTTACTGCCGGGATCAGATCATAGGTGCTGTCGATAATCTGTTTGTTGTACTGCCAGATTGCATCTGCTGCACCTTCCAGTGTCTCGCCATACTCAGCAAAAGATTTTTTCTGAATATGCTCCGGAACATAAGAAAGCATCGGATCTAAGCCGACTACAATCGGTGCACCTGTTTTTTTGATTTTTTCTACTAACTTGTTGATCATTGTGTCTCGTTCTCCTCTTTATGAAATTATTCTATAAAGCTGATATTCGTAATCCACGTACTTATAGTCAAATAGCTATTTTATAACTAATACGTTTAAACTGTAATTTTCGTTTTTTTAAATATCAGCTATTTTGTAACTTGATTTTTCTGAAAGTCCGCACTATTTCTCCCGATATGCGATCTCGCCATCTACGATAGTTGCCATGACCTTTCCGATTACTTTTTTGCCGCCAAACGGTGTATTTTTACCCTTGGATAAAAATTCTGCCGGATCAATCACCCACTCATATTCCGGGTCAAAAATCGTCAGATCCGCATGGCTTCCTTCTGCCACAGTACCTTTTTTCAGACCAAGTACTTTTGCCGGATTGTAGCTCATCTTCTCTGCCATCTGCATCGGAGTCAAAATGCCCGGTTTTACCAGTTCTGTATAGGTGAGGGCTGCTGCTGTCTCCAATCCAACGATTCCAAACGGAGCTTTCTGAATGCCTTGTTCTTTTTCTCTGGCTGCATGCGGTGCATGATCGGTAGCGATCACATCCATGATGTCATCTGCCAGACCTTTCTTTAACGCTTCCACATCCTCTTTGGTACGAAGTGGCGGGTTCATCTTATAATTTGCATCATCTTCTGTGATATCATCGGAAGTCATACAGAAATGATGCGGGCAGACCTCTGCAGTTACCGGAAGTCCTTCTTCTTTTGCCAGTTCTACCATGCGCACACTGTCTTTTGTGGAGCAATGGCACAGATGCAGACGCACACCGGTTTCTTTTGCCAGCAGGATATCTCTTGCCACGATAACATCTTCTACAGAGTTTGTAATGCCTGCAAAACCAAGCTTTTTTGATTTTGCATCTGCATTCAGCACACCACCGTGTACCATGTTAATATCTTCACAGTGTGCTAACACTGCCAGTCCTTCTTCTGCTGCTATCTTCATACCTTCCCGGTAAAGCTGTGCATTCATAACAGATTTGCCGTCCTCGCTGATGGCAGGGCTTCCTGCGGCTGCCATTCCACGGATATCGGAAAGTTCTTCGCCTTTCTGTCCCTTTGTCACCGCACCTGCCTGCAGCACATGTACTTTTGTAACTGCCTCGGCTTTGTGTTTAACATAATTGATCACATCCGGTTTATCTGCCACCGGTTTTGTGTTCGGCATTGCCACGATGGTCGTAAATCCACCATGCAGTGCAGCAGCGCCTCCGGTCTGAATATCCTCTTTGTACTCCAGTCCCGGATCACGCAAATGTACGTGCAGATCGATAAATCCCGGCATAACATAGCAGCCTTTCGCATCGTATGTCTCATCTGCTGTATCCTTCAGACCAGGTGCAACCTTGCTGATCACACCATCTGTTACCAGTACATCTGCCTTTGTGATCTTCCTGTCTCCCGGATCGATCACGGTTCCATTTTTAATTAAAAGTTTCATCCCCGACAGTCTTCCTTTCCGCTGTTATTCGTTTTTCACAATACTGTGTTTCCACATTTTCTGTGCATATAGCACGTGAACTATGATTTATTTTACCATCATTATAACTCTGGTGGCACATATGCTTCCACATAAATACCATTCGGCGTATATTCCTCTTTCAGCAATTCTCCGTATTTTCGAATTTTCTGAATTTCTCCTGCTTTTTCATACGGAAATGTATGTTTCAGCAGTACTTTTCCATCCCGCAGCAAATCTTCAAATACTTCCTTTAAGGTATCCAGTCCCTGACCGGTTTTTGCAGAGATCCGCAACGTCTTATCTGCACGAAAATCCTGTAAAATTTCTTCTCCGGTCACACGATCGCATTTATTAAATAAAGTAATGATCTTCTTATCGGTTACACCAAGATCCTGTAATGTCGCATAAACTACATGCATCTGTGTATCCCACTGTGGATTCGAAGCATCTACCACATGCACGATAAAATCTGCATATTTTGCTTCTTCCAGTGTACTCTTAAAGGCATCTACCAGATGATGCGGCAGTTTCCGGATAAATCCAACGGTATCTGTCAGCATCAGATTCTGATGATTCTCCAGCTCCAGTACACGGGTGGTCGGATCCAGTGTTGCAAAAAGCTGATCCTCCTCCAGTACACCCGCATTGGTCAGTGTATTTAACAGCGTAGATTTTCCAGCATTGGTATAACCCACGATCGCCGCAACTTTTGTATGGCTTTTCATACGCTGGCTTCTGGTCAGTTCACGATGCCGTACCACTTCTTTTAATTCCCGGTTTAACTGAGCGGTTCTGTGTCCGATCAAACGACGGTCGATCTCCAGTTTTTTCTCACCCGGTCCTCTCGTTCCGATTCCACCACCCAGACGGGACATGGAACGACCAAAACCTGCCAGACGGCTTGCCCGGTATTTTAACTGTGCCAGTTCTACCTGAATCTTACCTTCACTGGTTCTTGCTCTTGCCGCAAAAATATCCAGGATCAGCAACGTACGATCCATTACCTTGCTGTCCAGCACCTGCTCCATATTTTTCATCTGAATCGGTGAAAGCTCATCATCACAGATGATTCCGGTTGCCTCTTTTTCCCAGATCATGTCGCGGATCTCTTCTAATTTTCCGCTTCCCACATAAGTGCCCGGATTCATATGTTCCAAATTCTGGATCACGGTTCCGACTACCTCAGCTCCTGCAGTTGCCGCAAGCTCTGCCAGTTCTTCCAAGGAAGCAACGGTATCGTCTCCATCCCGTTCACTGATGGCCACCAGAATGACACGCTCCACCGGCGCTTCATTTTCATATATTGTTCCCACTTACTGTCCGTTTCCTTCCATTTCATATGGGAGATCATATCTCACCATTGATATAAGTCTGATTTCTCCACCAATAAAATCGGGAGTTATTGTGCATCTGATGCAGCGGAAGAATCAGAAGATGATGTATCTGCCGATGTGCCGTCATCTACCGTTCCTTCAATCGCATCACCTGTACTATTTTCTACACGTGTCTGTAAAAACTCATATTCTTTCTGCATTGCAGTATCCTTCGGATAGTCTGCCACATAACTTTTGGCTTCTTTTAACGCACTGGCAAAATCACCTGCATTTTCATAAAAAGCCACCAGATTTTTCCGAAGTCCCTGTTGATCAGACTTATCAGCCACATCAATTGCTTTCTCATAATAAGCAGCAGCATCCTCCGTGTCCCCGGACTCTGCCGCAATATCTGCCAGATGTGTCAGTGCATCTGCGTCATCCGGATGCTTCTCCATATATGCCTCAAACGCTTTCTTCGCCTCGTCTGTGTTTCCTTCTTCAAAATACAGCTCACCAAGCTTCAAAGACGCACTGTCTGTGCCTTTTTCTACTGCCTGCTGATATGCTTTGACTGCATTTTCCGCATCTCCTTTTATGGTATACAGATAACCGACATTTTCGTAATCCGTACCGCTGGATGGTTGCAGCGCAAGTCCCTGTTCCAGATATTTCTCCGCTTCGTCATCCTCACCTGCATTCTTCAGGTTTTCACAGATATGTCCATACAGACCCAGATCAGAAGCGTTCAGCTCCACTGCTTTCTCATAATCCTTCAGGCACTTGTCCTTATCGCCCTCGGATAAATAAACGCTGCCTCTCAGATAATAAACTTCCCAGTTCTTTTCATCATAATCAATCAATGCACTGTAACTTTCCAGTGCCGCCTTTGCATCACCTGATTTGTACTGCGCCAGAGCTTTGTAATAGCAGACATCCAGTTCATTTGCCGTAATCCTGCCCAGAGACTGATCCAGTGCTTTCTGAAAACTGTCTACTGCACCGTCATAATCTTCCTGCTGTAATTGTTTGATTCCAAGTTCTTTATATTCCAGCGCTTTCTTCTCTGATTTGCTGGTACAGCCTCCAAGCAGCATGGAAGCTGCCAGCAGACCGGTCAGGAATACGGTTACAACTCTTTTCTTCATATATTATACGTCCTTTTTTTGCTCATTTCCTTACAGATCAATATTGGAAGAATTCAGATATTTCTTCTGCTCCGGTGTCAGAGTATCGATGGACTTGCCAAGGAAACGAAGTTTTCTGTTGGCAACTTCCAGATCTACATCACGCGGAACGTTGATCAGTTTTTCATTCAGGTTCTTGGCATTCTCAACCAGATATTTTGCACTCAGTGCCTGGATTGCAAAACTCATATCCATGATTTCTGCCGGGTGTCCGTCACCTGCTGCCAGGTTTACCAGACGGCCTTCTGCCAGAACATAGATCCATTTATCTTCTGTGATCTGATATCCCACGATATTTTTGCGCTGATCAATGGTATCCAGTGCGATCTCACGCAGACGTTTCATATCAATCTCCACGTCAAAGTGTCCTGCATTACATAAAATGGCACCATTTTTCATCACTTTGAAATCCTGCTCACGGATGACACCAGCACAGCCGGTTACTGTGATGAAGAAATCACCGATCTTTGCTGCTTCGTTCATCGGCATGACGTCAAATCCGTCCATAACTGCCTCGATGGCTTTGATCGGATCTACCTCAGTAACGATAACTTTTGCGCCAAGTCCTTTTGCACGCATTGCCACACCTTTTCCACACCAGCCGTAACCTGCAACAACGACATATTTTCCGGCCACGATCAGGTTCGTAGTACGGTTGATGCCGTCAAATACGGACTGACCGGTTCCGTAACGGTTGTCAAACAGATGCTTACAGTCTGCATTGTTTACCAGAACCATCGGGAATTTCAACTCGTTATTTTTTGCCATGGCGATCAGACGGATGATACCCGTTGTGGTCTCCTCGCATCCACCGATGACATACTGCAGTTTGTCCTGCATTTTTGTATGAAGCATGTGAACCAGATCACCACCGTCATCAATGATAATGTTACAGTTGTTCTCCAGAACACTTGTGATATGCTGGTCATATTCTTCCGGTGTGCAGTTATACCATGCAAATACGTTTAATCCGTCCGCTACCAGTGCTGCTGCCACATCATCCTGTGTGGAGAGCGGGTTACTTCCGGTAATATACATCTCGGCACCACCTGCTGCCAGGACTTTACAAAGGTATGCAGTCTTTGCTTCCAGATGAATGGAAAGGGCAATACGAATACCCTCAAATGGTTTTTCCTTGGAAAAATCATCCTCCAGACTGCGAAGAAGCGGACAGTTTTTGCGTACCCAGTCGATTTTATGTGCTCCGGACGGAGCAAGGTTGATATCTTTAATTGAACTCATTGATGTCCTCCTGTATTCTTTCTTATTTACTTTTAAACATTATTCTTTAGTATAACATGGAGTGAAATGTGACGCAACAGAGGTTTGCACAAAACAATACCGTCACAGCGATCTGACATATCGTTCTGACGGCATTTTATTTAAGATATTTTTTCTGTTCTTCCTCTTGCTGCTGCCGCTCCTTCTCTGCAATGATCGCCTCATTCAGAGACAGCATTTTTGCATCCAGTTTGGATGTGATCGCAGCACATTCCCGCAACTCCTCACTGATATACTGCGGTGCATTTCCCTCAAATTTGTAATAAATCTTATGCTCCAGACTTGCCCAGAAATCCATGGCGATCGTCCGGATCTGGATTTCTACCTTTGTCGGACAGATGCCTTTGGTCGTCTGAATCGGAACGGTAATCAGCATATGATAACTGCGGTAACCGCTCTCTTTCGGATGTTTCATATAATCCTTGATATAAAGGATCGTAAACTCTTTCTGCTTTCCGATCATGTCTGCCAGACGATAAATATCAGATGTAAAAGAGCATACAATACGCACACCTGCAATATCGTTGATATGCTCTACCATATTTTCCATGGTATTCTCAAACCCGTGTCTTCGCAGTTTTTTTGCGATGCTGTCCGGTGTCTTGATTCTTGATTTGATGTATTCGATCGGATTGTACTGATGGATAAACTGAAACTCATCGTTCATAATGTCCAGTTTCGTGCGTACTTCCTTGATCGCTGCATTATATAAAAACATAAGGTTCTGCCAGTCGTAGACGATTTCCCCTCGTTCTGTTACTTCCTCTGCCATAGTTCTCGTCCCACCTCCTGTGAATCATACTTCTCTCTATCCGCCTGACTTTTTTGCAGACTATCATGAACCAAATTCGTTCATAACCAGCATGCGCTGTTTATTGATCATACAAATATATTGACTCTCTTGCACTTATTATAGCATAAATTTGCACAGATTTTGTCCTTTTCCGCGTTTCTTTATACTTTATTAAGAACTTTGTGCCATTTTTGTAGTTAATCATATCACACGTAGCCAAGCACAAAAAACTTTTTGTTTTTAGTCAAAGGATATTCGCAATCCGCCTTCGCTACTTGCTCATAACCAAATAGCTGCTTCGCAGCTTATCAGAAGGGGCTTGCACCCCTCCTGATACAAGCAAGTCCCTACCCCTGCTTATTGCTTTTCGCAATTGAAGCAGGGGACTTCCTTGATTTGGTTAAAAACCCTGTTCCCGCAATTGTTCCTCAATGCAATCCAGAATTTCTTCTGATTCCGCCTCCACCGTATGGAAATGAATGCCTCCGGTAAGCACATTCAACGGCTTGTCAGAGATTTCTCCCATCTTTTTGACAAACTCGTTCACATCCCGACGATTTTTCAGGATCAGATCTGCGGAAAGCTGTCCATAGATCTCATGTTCCACCACGACATCGCAGACGCAGCCCCCGTTATCCACGATCAGATACAGTTCTTCCTGCATCCGTTCTTCCCCGTGATTGGACGCAAGAATCCTTCTGCAGCGTTCTTCCTCCTGCTCCGGGTGAAATAGCACATACCCCTTATTGGTACTTAAAATATTCCGATCCGTTGCCCGCAGCAATGCAATATCCTGTACGATTACCTGACGACTGACACCGAAATGTTTCGCCAGTTCCGTGCCCGATAACGGTTTTGTCTCATGTTGGAGCATTTTCATTAATTCTTTTCTGCGCGTTGTGCCATCTGTCATTTTTAATCCTCCTCAATCACCTGGATCTCCAGAAAATCAAAATCAATCTGATCTATAAAATTATCCTGATAAAATCTTGTTTTTGCATGACGTCTGAATTCCTCGATCGTACTGTCAAGCCAGATCGGTTTGCTTAAATCAAATTCGTAACACACTTCATCCAGTGCATGAAATACTTTATGTGTGCGGGTTTCCGCGCTGTCATCACAGATCGTTGTGTCCCGCAGCATACGGTTACTTTTAAATTCTTTTGCCCATAATCGAAACATGTTATACTCTCCTCTGTCTGTTTGCTTCATACATCAGAATTCCCGCTGCCATCGCCGCATTCAGGGATTCTAACTGACCGCCCATCGGAATGCGGATATAAGAATCAGCAAGTGCTGCCGTCTCTTTGGTCAGTCCGTTTCCTTCATTTCCGATCAGAAAAGCCGTTCCTTTTGTATAATCCGGAGTATCATAGCAGACACTTCCTTCCAGATGTGCCGCATATACGCTGACCTGTGCGTTCTGAAGCTGTCGGATCGTCTCATGCAGATCCTCTGTGATAAAAAACGGCACCCGGAAAATACTCCCCATGGTTGAACGGATTGTTTTCGGATTGTAAATATCCACGGTGGAACGGTCCATGATCACACCGGCGATTCCTGCACCTTCACCGGTCCGGAACATTGTTCCCAGATTTCCCGGATCCTGCACATTCTCCAGGATCAGCCAAAGTCCATTTTTCTGCTGGAGCATGTCTTCCAGACGATTCTCTCTCATTTTTACCAGACATAACACACCTTGAGGTGTCTTCGTATCAGAAACACTTGCAAACACAGAATCAGACAGCATTTCCCAGTCTTTGCCCGCCAATAAAGTCTCATGCTCTTTTACAAAAGATTCGGATGCATAGATTTTTTCAATCCGATCTTCTGGTGTCTCACGAAACATCCGGATACCTTCCACAATATATACCTGCTGCTGTCTGCGCGCCCGGGCATTTTTTATCAATTTGCTCAGTGCCTTGACCTGTGCATTTGATGTACTTGTAATCATATATTTTCCCTTTTCTACTTCATTTCAATTTTCGAAAGCAGACCCTTTGAAATTCATTCGCTTTGCTACTTTCTCCGCTTTTTCCATTATATATAGAAACGCACAAAAAAGCAATTTACATCCGCTGATGTAAACTGCTTTTTCTTATTATCCATTTGCAATTTCACTATATCTTCAGGCAATTCTTCATGCTAACATAATCATTACCTAAATATATGTGCTGAATGAACTTAGATAGAAAGGTTCTTTCCTACATTAAACTGATAATCAGAGATCTGCTTCTCCATAGCCAGTGCCTCATCCACATCAAAATCTGTGAATTTACCGTCTTTGTAAGCAACGACACGGTTACTCTTGCCTTCGCAGAGAAGATCCACGGCATAAGCACCCATGGTAGATGCATATACACGGTCTTTACATGTCGGGCTTCCACCACGCTGCATGTGACCAAGGATGGTTGCTCTGGTCTCCATTCCGGTAGCTGCTTCAATACGTCTTGCTAAAGAAGTGGAATGTCCGATTCCCTCTGCATTGATGATGATATAATGTCTCTTACCACGTTTACGGTTTGCAATGATATTGTTGACGATCTTCTGCTCATCAAAATCATATTTCTCCGGGATCAGCACCTGCTCAGCGCCGTTTGCCAGTCCACACCAGAGTGCGATATATCCGGCATCACGTCCCATTACCTCAATGATACTGCATCTCTCATGGGATGATGCGGTATCACGGATTTTGTCGATGGCTTCCATTGCAGTGTTTACTGCGGTATCAAAACCAATGGTGTAATCAGTGCAGGAAATATCAAGATCGATAGTTCCCGGAATACCGATGGTATTGATTCCCTGTGCTGCCAGCTTCTGTGCTCCACGGAAAGATCCGTCACCACCAATTACGATGATTCCTTCGATTCCATGTTTTCTACACATTTCTGCGCCAAGTTTCTGTCCTTCTTCGGTACGGAACTCCGGACATCTTGCTGTCTGAAGAATCGTACCACCACGCTGAATGATATCTGATACATCTTTTGCTTCCATATCGACAATGTCCTCTGCAAGCAAACCTGTATAACCACGTCTTATACCCTTAACTTTTTTCCCCTTTGAGATTGCCTGACGTACTACCGCACGGATAGCCGCATTCATGCCAGGTGCATCTCCACCACTTGTTAACACACCAATTGTCTGTATTTCCTTAGCCATGACAAAACCTCCTATACCTGTATCATTTCATTTTTTCCTCATGTTGCTATTATTCTAAACTTTTTTTTACATTTTTTCAATGGACTTTTCCAAAACTTTGATATTTTTTTCACCAACTTTTTTGTTTAGTTCATTTATAAGCTCATTGTTGGCAAATACGCTCATATTTTTCCCCAGTCGTTTCATTGCCCGCTCTTTTGCAAGGTAAATAACGACCTGATCTTGTCCATCTGAGCCAGATAACAGTGCTAAAATTTCGTTTTCTTGCTTTTCAAAAGTCTCTTTATCCGGAAACTGAATCCACAATTCCCGTCTCGCATCATCAAAAGAATAAATTTTGTCACAGATCAGTTTGCCATTGCGATCTTCTTCCACAGAAGCATGTCCCAGAATAAACACCTTGGAATCCTCCTGCATCAGTGCATGATAACGCTCATACTGTCTCGGAAAAACAATTACTTCCACACTTCCGTACAGATCCTCCACCGTCAGAAAAGCCATTGCCTTATTCTGCTTCGTATATTTGATGTTCTTTGCCGTGATCATGCCTCCGATCATGGCATTTTCCCCTTCATTGATTCCACGGGCAACACCAAGTTCTTCGTCCAGGGTAAAATCTCCGGTGGTCTTCGTAATATTTTTCCGCCATTTCGCCTCGTATTCCTGTAACGGATGTCCACTGACATAGATACCAAGCACTTCTTTTTCCATGGCAAGCAGTTCTTCCTTCGTAAACTCTCCACAATTTGGCAGACGGATCTCAAACTGTTTCTTCTCCTCCGGTGCAACCATATCAAACAGGGACATTTGTCCTGCCATGGTCGTCTTCCGGTCGTTTACGATCTGATCTATGATGCTGCCATATACCTGCATAAACTGTTTTCGCGTACCGCCAAGTCCGTCAAAGGCACCACCCTTGATGAAATTTTCCACAGCACGGCGGTTTAACTCCCTGCCAGTCATTCGTTCAATGAAATCTTTCAGAGATTTAAACTTGCCGTTTTCCTCACGCTCCTGCACCAATCCGTCAATAACAGAACGACCAATGCTCTTGATGGCAGACAATCCGTAACGGATATCTTTTCCGGATACGGAAAATCCTGCATACCCGTCGTTGACATTTGGCGGCAATACTGCAATTCCCATGTGACGGCACACCTGAATATATTCTGCCACTTTTGTGGAGTTATCAATCACGGACGTCATCAAAGCTGCCATAAATTCTACCGGATAATAATATTTCAGATACGCAGTCTGATAGGAAACGACCGCGTACGCTGCCGCATGAGATTTATTGAAGGCATATTTTGCAAAATCCGTCATTTCGTCAAAAATTTTATTTGCTGTCTGCTCGGAAATTCCGTTGGAAATACACCCCGGAACGCCCTCTTCCTCATTTCCGTATACAAAGTTCTGACGCTCTCTCGCCATGACATCTGCTTTTTTCTTTGACATGGCACGGCGCACCAGATCACTTCGTCCAAGGGTATAACCTGCCAGATCACGCACGATCTGCATAACCTGCTCCTGATATACGATACAGCCATAGGTCGGCGCAAGGATCGGCTCTAACTGTGGGCAGTCATACATAATGGAATCCGGGTTATTTTTGCCACGGATGTAAGCCGGAATAAAGTCCATCGGACCCGGACGATAAAGGGAAATTCCCGCGATAATATCCTCCAGGCTCTTTGGTTTTAACTCCTTCATGAAGTTTTTCATTCCCGCACTCTCCAGCTGGAACACGCCTTCCGTGTGACCGGTTCCAATGGAAGCCAGCACGTCCGGATCGTTGTAGTCAATGTGATCCATATCCAGCGTTTTGCCGGTGGAGCGCGCCACATTTTTCACCGCATCCTGAATGACGGTCAGTGTTCGAAGTCCCAAGAAATCCATTTTTAACAGACCAAGTTCTTCCAGTGTCGTCATGGTAAACTGCGTTGTCACAGAGCCATCAGAGCCTCTGGATAACGGCACGTATTCATCCACGGATTTCTGACTGATCACGACACCGGCAGCATGCATAGAAGTATGCCGCGGCAGTCCTTCCAGACGTAGTGACATGTCGATCAGCTTTGTCACCTGTGGATCAGACTCATATAATCCCCGTAATTCCGAGTTCATTTTCAACGCCTTGCTGATGGTGATTCCAAGCTCATTCGGAATCATTTTTGCAATGCTGTCGCACATGGCATAAGGCAGATCCATAACACGTCCGACATCGCGGATGACACCTTTTGCCGCCATAGTACCAAAGGTTACGATCTGTACCACACGGTCTTTGCCGTATTTTCGGACAACGTAATCAATGACTTCCTGACGACGCTCGTAACAGAAATCCACGTCAATATCAGGCATGGATACTCGTTCCGGATTCAGGAATCGCTCAAACAGCAGACTGTAGCGGATCGGGTCCAGTTTTGTAATACCAAGGGTATAGGAAACCAGACTTCCTGCGGCACTTCCACGTCCCGGACCAACCATAATGTCATTTTCTCTGGCAAAATGAATGAAATCCCAGACGATCAGAAAGTAATCCACGTATCCCATTTTCTGAATGACAGAAAGCTCATATTCCAGACGCGGTTTTAACTCCCGCACCCGTTCCGGGGAATAACGTTCATCCAGACCTTCGTAACACAATTTATTTAAGTATTCCCAGGAAGTGTAGCCATCCGGCACATCAAATTTTGGCAATTTCGTTACGCCAAATTCAATCTCTACATGGCAGCGGTCTGCGATTTTCTGTGTATTCTCAATCGCTTCCAGCGCATATGGAAAAAGTGCCTTCATTTCTTCCTCAGATTTTACATAATACTGACCGCCCTCGTAGCGCATACGGTTTTCATCGCTCAGTTTTTTGCCCGTCTGCAGGCACAGAAGAACATCGTGCGCCTCCGCATCTTTTTCATAGGTATAATGAACATCGTTTGTTGCCACCAGATCAATGCCAAGTTCCTGATGCATGCGAAGAAGCTGCTGATTTACCTGCGCCTGTTCCGCGATTCCATGATCCTGTAATTCCAGAAAAAAGTTGCCTTTTCCAAAACATCTTTCATATTTTAAAGCGGTCTCTTTGGCTTCCTCGTACATACCGCGTGTCAGATAACGCTGTACTTCTCCTGCAAGGCAGGCAGATAATGCAATGATACCCTCGTGATACTGCTCCAGTACTTCCATATCCACACGGGGACGATAATAATATCCATCCACAAATCCTTTGGATACAATTTTCATCAAATTGGAATATCCCTGATTGTTCTCTGCCAGAAGAACCAGATGATAATACCGATCCTCTCCTTTTGTCTGCTCCCGGTCAAAACGTGATCCCGGTGCCACATACACCTCGCAACCAAGGATCGGATTGATGCCTTCCTTTTTTGCCGCACGATAAAAATCGATCACACCGTACATGACACCATGATCGGTAATCGCTCCAGCTGTCATGCCAAGCTCCTTGATCCGGCTCACATACTCTGTGATCTTGTTCGAACCGTCCAGCAGACTGTACTCTGTATGGACATGTAAATGTGCAAATGCCATAGTAACCTTCTTTCCGTCAAAATAATTCTCTCTAAAGGCAGTGTGATTCTGCCAACTGTACTTTATTCTAACATATTCCGTTTCGACAGAAAAGGGGGATTTTCTTTTACGATTTTTTTAAGATTTGTGTCATATGCTAGACAAACCAACATGGTTTCTATAAGATAGTCATAGATGAAAATGGGCGTTTTTCCGCCCGTTGTTTATGAAAGGGGATTTTTTTATGAAAAAAATGGCATGTTTCTGGAAAAGTCTGCTGCCTATGATATTTCTTTTTATCCTTCAGGTAGTTGCAACGATTCCGGTAATGATAATTTTTGCACTAAAGGATAGTTCCGCTGCCGGCGGCGATATTGCTGCCATCCTCGGTTCTTTATCTGATATAACTTCTAATCAGCAGTATTTGCAGACGGTAAATATCGTATACGGTATTCTGGCATTACTTGTTTTTGGTATCTGGTATCAGAGAGTATTTGTAAGACCGTTTCGGAACCGCCCGAAAAAGCAGCCAACCGGCTACAGTTTTCATACGATCGTATCCATGATTTTTCTTGGCATCGGTCTGCAATACGTGACAACACTTCTGACAGATCTGATCGGCAGACTCCGCCCGGAATGGATTACAAAATACAATGCCGCCATGGAAACGCAGGGATATTCAGACCTGTCTGTAATGCTAATCGTTTATTCCCTTATTCTGGCTCCGATCATTGAAGAGCTGATCTTCCGTGGATTGATTTTCCGTTATGCAAGACATGCAATGCCATTCTGGTTTGCAAATATCTGGCAGGCACTGCTTTTTGGATTTGTACATCTGAATCTGATACAGGGCATTTATGCATTTGCCATGGGACTGTTCCTTGGCTGGGTGTGCCGCCGGGGACATGGAATCCGGTACTCTATTCCGGTGCATATTGTGTTTAATATTATTGGATGCTTCTTCTCGGGACTGATTTCTATCTCGCTGATGTTTAGTTATGTTGGATTTGCAGTCTTTGGTGTGGTGCTTACGATCTTTGCACTTTGGCTGTTCTATACGGATTTTCAAACTGCAGAATAAATTGAAAGTATCCGCTCCACCGCGTCTTCGCGGTCTGTATGAACCACATAATCACACAATGCCGCATTTTTAAGTTCATTTTCCAGCGAAACCAGACGTAGCATTTTTTCATGGTTATCCATATCCTTTTCCAGAATACTCTCGATCATCTGCTCTCGTTTGCATTTACAGAAAATGATCACCGTCGGATAATGCCGTTTCATGGCAATAGCACCGCTTAAGTCCATTGGCATAACCACATATTTATCGCCATTCATCAATGATGTGATATCCTTCCATTTCGTGCCGTAGGCATAGCCTGCATAACGGGTAGTTTCAACAAATTCTGCACTATCGCGGATAAATTCTTCTTCCGTGATGGTCGTATGGATGCTGTCCGATACCTTTTTTGTGGTATAAGCTTTCGGCACAGTAAAACGACCCGTTTCGCATAATCGCCGGGTAATCTCATTTTTATTGGAACCACTTGGACCAACCAAAGCTACCACACAAGGTGCCTTCGGTTCTACCCGGTCTTCGATCATGGATGATTTGATCTGATCCAGTAACTGGAAAAATTCATCATAATTGTGAACCGCCAATAGTCCCGTCAGTTCCCGGTTCCATGGTCGCCGCATCAGCACTGGAAACCGCGCACTGCTTTTTAGGATATTTCGTGGTCCGTCATCCAGCGTAATATCCACCTGAACGACCGATTTCTGAAATCCCATAATGATATTTTCATCCGGGAAATCCGGAAATGCTGTTTTAATCTGCTCCACCCGTTTTGACATAAACTGTGGATACACTGCCGTTACGATATACACAATTCCTTTTGTCTGTAATTTCCGGATAAAGGCTTTTGCCTCATCGGATACCCGCTGCATATCATACAGCCGCGGATCGTTATAGTATTTTTTGATTACCGATGCCCGCCCGGTATTTTCCCAGGAATTGATATCTTCCAGTGTCAACGGCGGGTCAAACTGATATTCCTGATTCGCCAGTTCTATGGCACAGTCGTTTAAGGGAGAAATTACATCATCCCAATCGATTCCAAATGTAAGCATACAACCTCCAAAATAGAAATGTGCAATTGCACAGTCTCATAAGCAATCGTACAATCGCACATTTTCACACAACACATTATTGTATTTCCTAATTCAAGAATGCTCCGGCATTCTTGTTGCGAGGTGCGCGTCATGCAA
>NZ_JRFU01000003.1 GCF_003122485.1 Eubacterium ramulus | reverse complement strand
GCTATGACCATGCATTCATTTATGAGAGTGGTACGTTAAAACCGTTGACCGTTCAGGCATTACAGGAAGAACACTTCCGTCTGATCGAAGTACCGTTTCGTCCGACGGCAGAGAATTTTTCCAAATTCTTTTATGAAAAGATGACAGAAAAAGGATATGACGTGCAGGAAATTGCGGTGTATGAGACACCGAACAACTGTGCGATCTATTCAGAAAATTAAGATGGAGAACAGAATTATATGGCAAATTATAAAGTGGTAGAAATATTCAGCAGCATCAACGGAGAGGGCACCCGGGCAGGACAGCTTGCAGTGTTCATACGTATGCAGGGGTGTAATCTGAATTGTGCCTATTGTGATACGAAATGGGCGAACGAGGCAGATGCGCGGTTTCGTTGGACATCCACAGAGGAAATTGTGGAACTGCTCCGCACGATGGAGATCAAAAATGTAACCATTACAGGCGGAGAGCCGCTGCTTCAGGAAAATGTTTTAGAACTGTTAGAGACACTGGCGCAGGAAAAAACATTGCGTGTGGAGATTGAGACAAACGGAAGCGTGGATCTGACACCGTTTACAGAAATTCCGAACGGACCGTCCTTTACTATGGACTATAAACTGCCGGGAAGCGGAATGGAAGCGCAGATGCGTACCAAAAATTTTGCTCTGCTTGGCGCGGATGATACGGTAAAATTTGTGGTGAAAGATTATACAGATCTGTGCCGGGCGCGGGATGTGATCCGGGAATATGATCTGACAGAAAAATGTCATGTATACTTAAGCCCGGTATATGGACAGATTGAATTGGAAGATATCGTAAACTTTATGAAAGATAACCGCATGAACGATGTTAACATGCAGCTTCAGATGCACAAGATCATCTGGGACAGCGAAATGCGTGGCGTGTAGGATATCAGGAATCGACGTGATGACAGAAAGGAGTCGTAAGTTATGGCAATAGATAAAGACGCAGTGCGTGAGCATGTCCGTGGACTGCTGATCGCTTTGGGAGATGATCCGGATCGTGAGGGACTCAAAGATACCCCGGATCGTGTGGCACGGATGTACGAAGAAGTGTTCGAGGGAATGAATTATACCAATCACGAAATTGCACAGATGTTTGACAAGACCTTTGAAGAAGATCTGACATTTTCGTCTGAAAACAGTGATTTTGTCATTGTAAAAGACATTGATATTTTCAGCTACTGTGAGCATCATATGGCATTAATGTATGATATGAAAGTGACTGTGGCATATGTGCCAAATGGAAAAGTCATCGGACTGAGCAAAATTGCCCGGATCGCAGATATGGTTTCCAAACGTCTGCAGCTCCAGGAGCGCATTGGAACGGATATTGCGGAGATCATGCAGGAAATTACCGGATCAGAAGATGTGGCAGTTCTGATTGAAGGTTGCCATAGCTGCATGACTGCCCGGGGAATCAAGAAAACCGATGCAAAGACCTATACGACTACTTTGCGTGGACGGTTCCAGACCGATATGCTGCTGCAGATGCGCCTGAACCGGTAAAATGTGTAAAATACGAACCATTGAAATACAAAATGTAGGATGAAGTGTAAACATAGAAAATAGATAGAGAATCTGGAGGAAAAAACATGAGTGAAAAAGCATTAGTATTATTCAGCGGCGGCGTGGATTCCACCACCTGTCTGGGACTTGCGATTGACCGTTATGGAAAAGAAAATGTCATTGCACTGTCTGTTTCATACGGACAGAAGCATGAAAAAGAGATTGAAGCATCCAGAAAAATTGCAGAATATTATGGTGTAGAGCATTTGTATTTGGATCTGGGCGAGATTTTTCAGTATAGTAACTGTTCTCTGCTCAGTCATTCTACTGATGAGATTCCGGAGGAGGCATATGCCGAGCAGCTCAGCAAGACAGATGGAAAACCGGTGTCTACTTATGTGCCGTTCCGAAACGGACTGTTTTTATCCTCTGCAGCAAGCATTGCCCTGTCCAAAGAGTGCAGCGTGATCTACTATGGCGCACACAGTGATGATGCAGCAGGCAGCGCCTATCCGGATTGCTCCGATGCTTTCAATAATGCTATGAAGGATGCTATTTATCTGGGAAGCGGAAAACAGGTGACTATTGAAGCACCGTTTGTCAACTGGACAAAGGCAGATGTTGTCAAAACAGGGTTACAGTTGAAAGTGCCGTATGAACTGACCTGGAGCTGCTATGAAGGTGGCGAGAAGCCATGTGGAAAATGCGGTACCTGTATCGACCGTGCAGCAGCTTTTGAGAAAAATGGTGTGAAAGATCCGGCACTGGACTAAAGTGCTGGAATAAGAGAAATATACTGTCTGAATTTCTGAAAAGAAGGCAGATTCAAGTCGAATTTGAAATGAGCAGATGTATGACAGTATGTAAACGTAGAATGCGAGAAATGAGGAAAAAATAAATGTCAGGAAGAAGTAAAGAAGAAACCGCAGGCGTATCCTTGCTTGGAAATCAGAATGTCCGTTATCCGGACAATTATGCGCCGGAAGTATTGGAAACTTTTGTGAATAAACATCCGGGAAATGATTATTTTGTAAAATTTAACTGTCCGGAATTTACCAGTCTGTGTCCGATCACAGGACAACCGGATTTTGCGACCATTACGATTTCCTATGTTCCGGGGGAACGGATGGTTGAGAGCAAATCCCTGAAGCTGTATCTGTTCAGCTTCCGCAATCATGGAGATTTCCATGAGGATTGCGTCAATGTCATTATGAAAGACCTTATCAAACTGATGAATCCGAAATACATTGAAGTGTGGGGAAAATTTACTCCAAGAGGCGGTATTTCCATTGATCCGTACTGTAATTATGGTAAACCGGGTACAAAGTGGGAAGACGTTGCATGGAACCGGATGGCAAATCATGACTTATATCCGGAGAAAGTAGATAATCGTTAATAGAACGTAGAAGTGTGAAAATGACCTGTAGGATGTAGGGATGTGCGGAAGAATAGATCATGTGTTGTGTGATGCACATTTCACAGTAAGAATGTGGATGACATTCCTGGATGGGAGGAAGAAAAACATGGACGAAATGAAACGAATTGACCGTGTGCTGAAATATAAAGGTGCCATTGTGGACGTGTATGATGATGTTATGCAGTCCCCAAGCGGAAATATTGCACACTGGGATTATGTTGCGCACCGGAAAGGCGCAGCAGCAGTGCTTCCGGTAACGGAAGACGGCAAAATCCTGATGGTGCGCCAGTATCGCAATGCACTGGATCGTGAGACGCTGGAAATTCCAGCCGGCTCCAGAGACAGTGTGGAGGAGCCGACTTCTGTTTGTGCTGCCAGAGAACTGGAGGAAGAGACCGGTTATAAAGCGGCTCATTTGGAACTTTTGATCACGGTTTCCACCACCGTGGCATTTTGCAATGAAACCATCGACGTGTATCTGGCGACAGATCTGACGAAAACACAGCAGCATCTGGATGAGGACGAATTTGTGGAAGTGGAGAGTTATACCATTGAGGAATTGAAAGATATGGTTCTGACACAGAAAATTCAGGATTCCAAGACTGTTGCTGCAATTATGGCATATTACGGTAAATACTGCATATAGATGAAAAAAAGGATTAGCAGGGTTACCGAAATAGATGATCACAGGAACTTTACGACAACCGGGAAAAGTAACAATGCTGCAAAAATGCATGCTGCTTTTTCTTGGTTGTTTCTTTTTGGGTGTATTTCTGGCAAATTTTTCACTTCATGATGAAGCATTGTGGATCGGATTTCTGCATGAAAATCAGGTGCGGCAGTTTGCGGGTGCAGAGGATGTGGAACATGCAGAAGCATTATTAAAAACCATTCTTTTGCAGCGTGGACTTCCATGGATGATATTATTGATTGCATTGTGCTTTCGTTTTGGATGCGCCGTTTGTGCTATCTGGTTTGGATGGCTTGGACTTTCCGGTGGTTTTGTGTTTGCGGCGCTGCTTGGGCGGTATGGATTTTCCGGGATCGGGCAGATGGGAATCCTTGGATTTCCACAAGTCGCTGCTTATGCGGCAGCGTACATTTTTTTATTAGTTCTGATGGAAGCTGGAAAACGTGTCAGACAGGAGCGAAGAAATGCACACCTGTTGCAAAATAAACCAGATCTAAAAGCACAGGCATTATTGATCGTACTATTTTTATTGGATACGGGAATTTATGGAGCCGGAATCTGGTTGGAGTATTGGGTAAATCCGTGGATTTTATTACATACAGCTGTCGTTGGATGACAGAAAAGTAGGAACGATTCCTGATTTTGCGTTGAGATATGTTGTGTGATAGAATTGTATCTTGTGATAGAAGTGTAGCTGATGAAAAGGAAAGATTAGTACTTTGGCTATAAGCCCCAAAATGATCAAATACGATAGGATGCTTGAACAAAAAAAGATACCCTGATCTTAAAAATAAGAAAAGGATATCTTTTTTATTTTGATGTTTATTATTTTTGATTTTTCTATTACTGATTTAATGATACAGGTAAAACTATTTTACAGAATCAGCAATAGCATAAAGTAACTGTTCGGATTCTTCCCATCCAAGACACGGATCGGTAATGGATTTTCCGTAAATATGTTCACCGATCTTCTGGTTACCCGGGCAGATATAACTTTCGATCATAACACCTTTTACCAGTTTGTGGATGATGTCAGATTCTTTGCGGTTGTGCATTACTTCTTTGACGATACGAACCTGCTCTGCATATTTTTTGTTTGAGTTAGAATGGTTGGCATCTACGATACAAGCCGGATTGACCAGATCCATTTTTTCGTACATCTCATTCAGACGGATCAGATCTTCGTAATGATAATTCGGGATGGCAACGCCGCGTTTGTTTACTGCACCACGCAAAATAACGTGGGAGAGTGGGTTGCCGGTCGTGTCAACTTCCCATCCGCGATGTACAAAATGATGTGGATGCTGTGCAGCGTATACAGAATTCAGCATAACAGAGAAGTCACCACTGGTCGGATTCTTCATACCGCTAGCTACATCAAAACCACTGACGGTCAGACGATGCTGCTGATCTTCAACAGAACGGGCGCCGATGGCTACATAGGAGAGTAAATCATTGATGTAATCCCAGTTTTCCGGGTAAAGCATCTCATCTGCTGCAGACAGACCAGTTTCTTCGATGGCGCGCAGATGCAGTTTACGAACAGCGATCAGTCCTGCAACCATATCCGGTTTTGCTTCCGGGTCCGGCTGTGTGGCAATTCCTTTGTATCCTTCGCCGGTAGTACGCGGTTTGTTTGTGTAGATACGCGGAATGATGATCAGTTTGTCTTTGGTCTGCTCATTGACTTTTGCAAGTCTGTGAATATAATCCATGACAGGTTCTTCCTTGTCGGCAGAACACGGTCCGATGATCACAAGGAATTTATCGGATTCTCCGCGCAGAACACGGGCAATCTCTGCATCACGTTTCTGTTTGATCTTCTGGCAGGCTTCGCTTAACGGGTAAGTCTGTTTGATTTCTTCCGGTGTCGGTAATTGTTTTAAATATGAAAAACTCATTGTGTTACTCCATTCTGTCCCGATATTGCTTTTGGATTCTTACATTAATAAATATAAGAGCGGGACATTTTGTATTTTAAGTATTTTGTTCAGATGTGTAGCGTGCAGTGGTATTTATGGCTGAAAATATTTCTGCCGAACAACTTCAATCGGCATTTTTTCGCCTGTCCAGCATTCGAAAGAAGCAGCGCCCTGGAAGAGCAGCATGTACATTCCGTTAAATACGTGACAACCGGCAGCTTCTGCCATCTGATATAATTTTGTCTTACGCGGGTTGTAGATGATGTCACATACGATCAGTCCCGGGAACAGCATAGATGCATCCAGGATCGGGCATCCGTCTTCGTGAGGTGCCATGCCGATGTTGGTTGCGTTTGTCAGGATTGCGCTCTCAGAGATACTTTTTCTCATCTGATCGGTGTCTGCAAAATCATAGACATTGATATTGCAGGAAGTATGCTCGCGGACACGGTCTGCAAATGCCAGTGCACGTTCATATTCTTCCGTAAATTCTTTTAGCTGGAACATATCGATGTCGGAGACACCGTCTAAAGCTGCCTGTGTGCAGATCGCAGTGGCAGCGCCGCCAGCGCCAAGGACGGTCATTTTCTTTCCGATAATATTGTGTCCAGCATCTGCAACAGATTCCATAAAGCCGATACCGTCGGTTGTGTGACCGATCAGTTTGCCATCTTTTGCAATAACAGTATTGCATGCCTGTGCGATGGTGGCAGCCGGAGTCAGCTCATCCATGTATTCAAGAATCTGTACTTTGTACGGCATGGTTACATTAAAACCTTTTGCACCGATTGCCTGAAGTCCGTGTACGGCAGTACCAAGATCTGTGTTCGCCAGATCAAAAGCCAGATATACATAGTCAAGGTTTAACTGGCGAAATGCTTCATTATGCATTTGAGGAGATACGCTATGCGCAACAGGAGTGCCAATGAGTCCTGTTAATTTGGTTTTTCCAGTGATTTCCATTCTTCTTCCCTACCTTATTAATAATCAGATTATTGTGTTCTGCCCCATGTGAATGCCATGGGGAAATACAAAATAGTTCGTCTGCAAATATATATGGTACTATGATAGGTGTTTTTTCAAAAAAAGTCAATGTCTGTCGGCTTTTAAGGTTCCTCAATCTGCAAAAATATGGTACAATAAAAACCGTTAAGCGCATTGCGGAATGGAGGTAAGTATGCAGAACGCATTTGAAATAAAAGGAATCCGAATCGGAGATGGCAAGCCGGTGATCTGTGTGCCGGTAGTTGCACCGGAAAGAGAAACAATTATTGAAACGATCAAATCACTGACAGAACAAAAAGTGCAGATGATCGAATGGAGAGTGGACTGTTTTCGTGAGGCAGATGATGTGGCGGCAGTCAGAGCAGTACTGGATACTGTAAAACCGTTCCTCACAGAGACGATTTTCCTGTTTACGTTCCGGACAAAGCAGCAGGGTGGAAGCCGGAGAATGGAAGAATGGAAGATCCTGAAACTGAATGAGACAGCTGCAAAAAGCGGTTGTGCGGATATGATTGATCTGGAATTTTTTGAAGCAACAAAACCGGAAAAAGAGATCCGCCGGTTTCAGCGGATGGGCGTTCGGGTGATTGCTTCCCACCATGATTTTGATGCAACACCGGATGATCGTATTTTGCGAATGCTGATGGAGCAGATGCAGCAGGGCGGCGCAGACGTGGCAAAACTGGCAGTGATGCCGCAGAGTGCGGATGATGTGGTTCGTCTGTTAAAACTGACAAACGATATGAAGCAGAAATATCCGACTTTGCCGGTGGTAACCATGTCCATGGGTGCACTTGGTGTTGTCAGCCGTATGGCAGGAGAAATTTTTGGTTCCTGTATTACGTTCGGTGCCGTGGGAGAGACTTCCGCACCGGGACAGATCGCAGCTGACAAATTAGAGGATATTCTGAGCGTGATCCATCAGGGATTATGTTAAATAGTAAAAGGAGAAGTAAAAAAGTATGACACAGCACATTTATCTGATCGGTTTTATGGGAACCGGAAAAACAACGATATCACATAAATTACAGGAGCTGACCGGCGCCAACGAAGTAGATATGGATGCATGGATCGTAGAGAAAAATGAGATGTCCATCAACGATATGTTTGAAAAATATGGTGAGACCTATTTTCGTGACCGGGAGACCGATGCAGTTCGGGAGATTTCACAGACGGAACCGGCAATCGTGTCCTGTGGCGGAGGCGCAGTACTCCGTGACCAGAATACACAGATGATGAAGGAGACCGGAAAGATCGTGCTTTTGACAGCGACACCGGAGACGGTATATGAGCGTGTCAAAGACAGTACAGACCGTCCTTTGTTAAATGGAAATATGAATGTGGAACATATTGCGAAGCTAATGGAAAAACGCCGGGAACTGTATGTGAATGCATGTGACATTAAAGTGGCAACAGACAGAAAGACACCGCAGGAAATCGCGGAAGAAATTTTGAAAATTAGTCAAGGCTAATCATTTTTGAGATGCGGATTTTAACCGTATTGAATTTATGGAAAAGATACTTGATTAAATGAAGAGTGTGAAAAATCAACGTATATTTTATCAATGAACAGAAAAATAGGAGAATTTTTTCTCAAGGAGCGATTGTTAGCGACGGAGACAAAATTCTCCTATTTTTCGTCCGTTATAATTATTATGCTTTTTAACTTTCACGAAAAAGGCTTTGCTTTTTTTACAATCCTGTGGTATTATAATCTTTGTTGATTTAACAATATATTTTTATGCAGCCGTAGTCTAACGGATAGAACACAGGACTCCGACTCCTGCAATGTGGGTTCGATTCCCGCCGGCTGCACTCTGATTCCCGGTTTGAGACCGGGATTTTTTTTCAGATAGTACGATAAAAGTGCTGTCGGCATGGAATATAAAATGATGTGCAGCAATAAAAAGCAGGTATAGAAAAAGTTGAATATGATATTCATAGAGAACTGGCATATGATAAAAAACTTGATAATTTGCCAAAATATGCTATGCTAATTCTGAGTATGAAAAATTAACAAATATATTAATTACGATAGATAAATTAGGTGAGAATTGAATGAGGAAGACAGGCAAAAAAGGATTTACGCTGACGGAATTAATTGTTGTACTTGTAATTATGGGCATTATTGCCGCGATCGCAGTTCCGTTGTTTACGAATTACTGGAGAAATGCAGAGTTTCGAAAGAATGAGGAAAATGCCAGGACGGTGTATCTGGCAGCTGAATCGAAACTCACATATTACCGTTCTTCCGGTCAATGGGACAGCTTTCAAAAACAGATCAAAAAACAGGCAGAAAAGGATCAGGAGAAAAGTGATGAAAACAGAACCGTAGAAGAAGCGGTATTTCCTCCTGATCAGGAAAATGCCGTACAGTTAAATGGACGTATTTATACATTACGACTGGATAAAAATGCATCAGATGCGGATCAGAAAAATAATCTGCTTTTGCAGTTGATTGATGACTATATTTACGACAAAGATATGCTGAATGCATCGATAGCGGTGGAGATCGATATTGAATCCGGCGAAGTGTATTCTGCATTTTATGGTTCCAGATGCAAAGGACTGACGTATGAATCTGAGGATAAAGATGATTATCTGACCATGCAGAAGCGTGATTATGACAGCAGAAAGAAACGCTTGCTTGGTTATTATTCTACGGAAGATACGGTAAATGTGGTATCCTTGAAGCCAACGAAGCTTCGTATCACAACTATCAGTCTGCAGAACAGTGAGAAATTGACACTGAACTGGTCTTCGAATGCAGGAGAAAGTCTGGATGTCAGCTATAAGATCGCAATGTACAAAAAAGACGGCACACCGTTATTTTCCATGGTGCTGTCTCCTTTTGATGTCCGTACGGAAGGATGGTCTGGCAAGGATGAGAGCAGTACCTATGCATTTGCCAGTGTAACACTTCTGGATGGATCAGGTAAAGATCAGGGAAAATGGAGTTTTCCACTGACTTATAGTGATAATAAATATTCTCTGGTGCTGGATGCGATGATGTCTGCCAAAACACAGGCATTGCTGACTTCCCGTACCGGAACAGACAGTGAAAATGCGTTATTAAGAACGTTAAGCACAAGCATCTGCCGTCTGGCAGGAATGACGGAGGATCAGGCGCTTGCTACACCGCAGGATATCTATGCGACAGTAGAGGCAATGTCCTATGCCGGAACGGACAGTCATGTGGTCGTTTCAAAAGAATACAGTGCCAGTGATGCGGCAACTTCTAATACGGCAAACAGTATGTATGCGGATAAAACGGATGGAAATGATGTTCGGATCGCAGTATTCCGCCACCTGTCGAATATGAGATATTATGACGATACGAAGGAAGCTGCTTTTACGCTGACGGACAAAAATATGGACTGGGCATCAGTAGGAACCGGTGTGTATGATCTGACCGAAGAACAGAGTGGATCGAATACATTGCAGAAGCTTGCATGGAAAGAAAACAGCACCAGCAAGACGGTCGATTTTCCAACCATTGCAAATCTGCCGAAAAAGCAGACATTGACAGGGAAAGGAAAACTTACGCTGGTGTCTCATTTGAAATTAGGAGAAGCTTCCATTGTTGATGATGAGACAATTAACAATCTGACACAGGCAGCGTCAGAATCCAGAACAAGAGCGAGTGTACAATTAAATCCAATGGAATATCTGGGCTTGTTTGGCGAAATAGAGGGAACCATTGATAATGTGACACTTCAGGATGCACATTTGTCCTTTGGTGTTTCTTCCAAGGATGGAGATTCCAACACAGCAGACAGCAGGGGCACGTATGCTTCCCTGAAAGGAATCGGTATTTTAGCAGGCCGCAATGCGGGAAGCATTAAGGATACATCTCTTACTTCGACAGAAGATTCATCTTCTGATCAGGCAGAAAAAAATGTAGAGGTTTCACTGTCTTCTACAGCAGTTTCTGCCAACGGAACGCAACAGGCAGTAGTAGGCGGTGTTGTTGGTATTTTGGCAGATACGGATAAATCCGGCAATCTGACCACACTGACTTCTGGAAAACTGGAGAACGTTACCATGGAAGGCGCTGTAAAAGTGCAGCTTCCGAATGTATCTGTGACAGCAGATATTTCTTCTGAAAATGATACATTGAAAAATTATGCGCTTGGAATCGGCGGAATCGTAGGATATGCGAACATTGAGAGCGCAGGCGGAGAAAAGAGCGTTATTATTTCCTGTGAAAACCATGCGGGTGTGTCTGGCAATTATATGACAGGTGGAATCGCCGGTAAGATTGATGGCACGGCAACGAAGTTTGACCAGACAACCTGGAAAAATGACGCTGCGATCAAAGACAGCTCCAATACCGGACTGATCCTCTGTACGGAAGATACGCCAGCGACTGTCGTTGGAAATTATTTTGGCGGAATTGCCGGTTATGCTTATCAGACATTGATCTACAACTCTACCAGTGCGTCCGGTCGAACTTCCGGGTTTACATATAATAAGGATAAGAAGGACTTACTGAAAGGACAGTACGTTGGTGGAATTGTCGGATATGGCAATCACAGCCTGATGGCAAACTGTGGAACCGAAAGCAACGGTTATATCCTTGGCTCCAAATACGTCGGAGGAATTGCCGGTGGACTGGGCGGAAATATAAATGAGGCAATTCAGGCACACCAGCAGGAGAGTGTATCGGTTACGACGAACCGAAGCTATGTCGTTGGAAACGAATGTGTCGGCGGAATTGTCGGACATAATACAGCTGGTGTTATGTTATCTAACTGTATCAATAACGGTGTGGTAGCAGGAACCCAAAAAGATAACGGAGATGGCGGTCGTTATGTCGGAGGTATCGTGGGATACAATGCAAATGGTGCGACCATCCATAACTGTGCAAGTTATCTGTCCGATTATGGCAGCTCTATTTTCAATATGATCGTCAATGACTGGGATGCCAAAAGTGATTATGTCGGAGGAATTGCCGGATATAATAATGGATTTATTGAATTTACAAAAGACAGTGAGGCAATCACGGTCAAATCTGTATCCAGTATTGTAGTCGGAAATAATTATGTCGGAGGAATTGCCGGATTCAATGATGTACAGGCAACATTGGATGTAAATTATACCCTGATCGGTGGACAGATTTATGCTTATGAGACCTGTGCCGGTGGCGCATTTGGATTTAACGCATCGGAAAATGCAGCAAGGCAGTCTCTGACTGTAAAACCACGAAGTGTACAGGGAAAATATTTTGTCGGCGGTGTCATGGGTGCAAATGTCCTGGCTATTGACAAAAATACAATAATTTCCGGTTTGCGTGCAGAAAATACTTTGGGAACCATTACCGGAGAAGCATTCACTGGCGGCGTGATCGGCTATCAGAGAACCTATGATGCTGACCAGTTAAACTATAAATTAGATACAAATGAAGATGGAATCCGTGCGGCAGTAGAGGCGGCGCAGAATAGTACCAGCAGTTCTGACAGACTGTTGCCGGGAATGAACGAAAATAATATACCAACAGCTGTTATGGCATCCAAGAATTCCTATACACTGACGATCAGTACAGAAGGCAATACGGATGATTCCCTGACGGTCAATACAAACAATATTCCAATCCAGACGGTAATGTATTCCGGTGGCGTACTTGGCTATTGTGACAAAGGCTCAAAGATTGAGATTAAGAACTGTAAAAATACCGGAAGCATTACATTTGCTTCTGATTTGCTGGAAAAAGATAGTACTGGAGAAATTAAACTGGGCAAGTATGCTGCCAGTGGAGAAATTCCGGAACTTCTTACCAAGGATGCTTCCGAACTGGAAATGCATTTTATTGGTGGAATCACCGGTGTGAATTTACAGAATGAGACCATTACGCATTGTGCCAATACCGGATCTCTGTCCGGATTTACCGGAATTGGTGGTGTGGTTGGCTTGAATGCAGGAACCGTCAAAAACTGTGAGCTCAGTGAACATTTTGGAAATGTGGCATTGGAATATGTCGGTGGAATTGTCGGCATCAACAGCAATGGTGGAACGATTTCCAAGTGTACTACGGATGCGGGCAAGACCATTTCCGGAAATAATCATCTGGGTGGCATCACAGGATGGAATCTGAAAGGCGGTACTTTGACTGGAAATGAGAATTACGCAACTGTCAATGCATCCGGAAAAGATAACTCCGATTATGCAGCCGTTGGTGGAATTGCCGGTCAGAACAGTGGCACGATTGTTTTACAGAAGGACAGCTCTACAAAAAGCCGTTCGGTATCAGGCGCGAAAGGTGCCGGCGTTGGTGGACTGGTTGGTATCAATGAATCTGACGGTCAGATTCAGGTAACCGGAACAGGTGGCACCAGTGGAGAAATTATTGTTGTTTCTAATAAAGTAACGGTACAGGGATATGAGCAGGTCGGCGGAATCGTCGGCATCAATCATGGCAAATTTAGTCATTCCGGAAGTCCAGCCTATATTACAGCACAGGCAAAGAAAGTGCAGGCGTCCCACGGAACCGCTGGTGGAGTGGTCGGTGTGACAGATGGTGATATTCATTATGCCGTGAACCGATGCGAGAGTGTCAGTGCCGATGCAGGCAATGCAGGCGGTATCGTGGCGGAAAATACAAATAAAACTGCAATCATCAAAAACTGCAATAACTATGGAAATGTCAGAAGCAGTGACGGGTATGCCGGTGGTATCGTGGCAACAAATGCCGGTATGATCCAGTATTGTCGTGTACAGAGTCCTGGTTCTTCAAACAGTGTAGAAATCTATAGCCTTGGTGTGAATGCCAGTGGTGCGATTGCTGCAACAAACAGTGGTACGATCACAGATTGTCTTCCGGGAGCAACGGTAATATTGCGCGGTAATGCAACTGTTTATGGAGGAATTGTCGGGGAAAATACCGGTAAAGTAACATCTGCAGCTTTAAATGCAGCAGGAACCAGTGCTTATAATCTGAGTTATATGCCACAGATCAAATCAGATAAGAACGGTCTGACCGTTGGTGGTGCAGTTGGCTCCAATACAGGTGTCGTATCCGGCATTGTGGCAAGCAATCTGTGCTTTGAAAATTTCAGTGGTTACAAGTATCTGGGAGGAATTGTTGGTACGAATGGTGTGACAGTAAACCAGAATCCGCAAAATGCCGGTGCACAGATCAGTGTAACAAACTGTAAATTTACCGGAATCATGACAGAAAAGGTAAATGCCGGTGCAGCCGGAAACTGCTACGGTGGTATTGCAGGTATTAACTATGATGAGCTGAAGAACAATACCGTTGATCAGATTACGATGAATATTCAGGGTGTATACACGGCAACCAGTACAAGTACCACAGCGCAGAAAGAGGCAATGGCAAGTCATGCCGGAGGAATCGTTGGAAAAAATGAAATCAATGCACTGATTGATGGTTGTACGTTAACCGATAACAGTCGAAGTGTTCTTCAGGCAAAATTTGGCATGTTAGGTGGAGTAACCGGATTTAATAAAGGTACGATCCAGATGTCCGGAAGTAGTATTACTGCAAGCATTATGACAACGGATAGTATAAAAGATTCCGTTACACTAACGGACGCAGCAGTGGATAAAAACAAGGGTAATCTGTCGGCAGACAGTAATCCGGTCAACTGGTCATATAACAATGGATTTTTGCTGGAAAATGCAACTTATCAAAATACAAATACAAAGATTTCTGCCAACCGTCTGAATCTGAAAATGACAGACAACGGTAATGTGGGAGGCATTACTGCATTTAACAGCACCGAAGGTTTGGTAAATCGCTGTGTATCAGGAAACTGGTTCCTGCTGAACCGATCCGAGGCAATTGGTGTTGGTACCGGTGGAATCATTGGCATGAATGAATCAGAAAATGATCTGACCTGTCTGGTCAATGGAGCTTTTGTGGGACGTCAGGTATCTGCAAAAAACATTAATGGTAAAGATTATGAACAGGGACAGACAGACCGTTTTGCGGGTGGTATCATCGGTAATCAGAATACTTCTACCGGAAATGAGTGGACAATCGAAAACTGTATCAATTTCGGTACGGTATATTGCTATCGTACGCACTATTCCGGAGGAATTATTGGTCAGTGGACAGCATCTGGCGGTACGATCAAAGATTGCCGGAACTTTGGAAGTCTTCAGACGACCTATCAGTGTGACTGGAAAGGTGCTTCCGGCGGTATTGTAGCACAGTTGTATCATGCTTATGAGGACAATGAATACAATATCATCAGTTGTGAAAACCATGGAAATATTTACATGCGTGATGGCGCAAGTCTGTCTGGTGATTCGCATGGCGCGAACGATAGTGCGGGAATTCTTGGTAATGTGACTACTTATAAGGTTGATAATGCTGAACGGGCACAGAACTTCACCATTCGAATTCTGGATTGTGTCAACGGACCGGGTGTGAAACTGTATTCAGCTTCTATGGGAGCCGGTATTTTCGGTTACCTGTCCTGCGATAATGCAAGTGTAGATGCAATACAAAAATCTACCTGCAAGGTAAAAATTGATGTTGAACGGTGTCGAAATTTTGCAAACGTACTGCGCGGCAGATCTTTCTGCGGTGGTATCTTTGGTGCCCGGTATTCTGTAACCGGTTGGAGTAATACGATTGTAAAAGATTGTTATTCTGCGGATCTGGCGACAGGTAGTGCTGAAAAAGACAAGCATTATACTCCGGAGGGGAGTCCGATTTATTCCACCGGAAATAACCATGAAGGCAGCGTAGCGAATATTGCGAATGCGGAGGATCGAAAAAATAATTTCTTTATCAATGGTAGAGAGGCTAGAAAGTATGGTTCAGACTATGGCTATTACTTTAATAAATTTGTTCTTGGAAGACTGAATGCTGATGGAAGTGTACAATCGTACGGAACTGGAGAAACAAATGTAGGGGTTACCAGAAGAACAAATGCGACATGGAATAACTATATCAGTAATATTCATGCGGTTGCAGTAGAAAAGACTGCCAGTGGATATCGGTATGCCTATGCAGAAATTTACAGCGGATGTAATACGATCGGGAGCGATTGCTTTGTAGACGCAAATGGCTATATTGTAAAAGCGGATAAAACAACAAGAATCGGTCAGATTCTGTTCTATACATGGGACGAGGATCACAAAGATCATGATAATTTGTATTATAAATGTACAGAAAAAGGACTGTTGGATCCTGATGGTAAAAATGATGCTATTTATTACAATTCCCGTGAGAGCTATCGACGTCTGGAAGGAATTATAACAGTAAACGATAAAAACCAGCTTCAGGCGCCAGTATATGCAAAAGCCAAAGTGGCAGATGGAATGATTGACATTGCTGTTAAGCCCGGAACACTGCCAACGGATAATTCTCAGTTATGTGATCCGTTTGCCTATGTGGTAAAAATTGTTGGAAGTGATGGAACCACAGTAGAAAAAACAATCTATTCTGAAACCGGAAGCTTTGAAATCCCGAAAGGTATATCTGGAAACATAAAAGTTTCGGTTCGTGCAAAGAGTATGTTCTCGGATGTATTAGATTCTACGGAATATAATGCAGATGTCGTACAGAGTGGTGCTGTTCTTCCAAGTCCGGATGTCCGTGCAGAGTTAACCGTACAGAACAAGATCAGCGGATGGAGAACAGATTATCGCTATTCCTTTAGCCTGAATAATCTGGAGGCTTACAGCGAATACGATGACTGGAAAGTGACAATCTATATCAATGCATATGGCAAAGATATAAATGTGGTTCTGGATGCCGATCATCCGACAGCAGTGATGACAGATCTGGATCTTGGTGATCAGGGTCAAAAGAAACGAAATGACAGGAATAATACCTATCAGATCATTTCGCAGGCGACTGCAACGACAGGTAAATATGAGAGTTCGCCGGTGATTTCTACGGCGGCATATATGCCATATTATCAGGCATTTATCAGTTTGAATCCGGCAAATTCCCCTGGAACAGATACTGTGACAAACCGTGCAACTACAAGCTATACCATTTCCGGTGACACGCTGGATACCTTAAATGTAAATGTGTCGATTGATAACAGCAATTCCAGTGAAATCCTGGAAGTTGCACCGATTTATCGGGCAGAATTAATTGGTAACTGGGGAGATAAAAAGGATGTTGTATTTGCCAAAACAGATATTATGACCGTATCCAAGGGTGTTGCAACGGCGCAGTTTAGCAATTTACCGGAATATCTGAAAGATGCGACAAATCTTCATGTCAGATTGTGGTATGCACAGACAGGTCTGGGACCGGTATATCTGTATCATGAGGCAGATAATGCTTCGGATGCGAACGTCAGCGAACTTTTGAATGTGGACGAAAACGGAAATGAGACATGGGGATATTGTTACAGCTGGCCGATTCGAAATGAGTGGAAAGATTTTAATGCATACAGGGATGAATCCAGTCAGTTATTTACCTGGCTTGCTGCTCCAAAAATGGATCAGACAGACGGAAGTACATTAACGCCGACTTACGACAGCGACAACCGGATGCAGTATACGTTCTCCTGGGACAAGAATGTTTCTACTACGGATGATCCAAAATATGAAGTTTCCATGACCGGTATTGATGCAAATGGCAGAGAAGTCACCATTGATACCAGCAGCAGTTATACGGGTGGTCGAAGCATGACCATCGATGGAGAAGACTGGAACTATACCCAGGTACGCCTGAAAGTAACACGTATCGGCGACGCTTCCCAGAAGAAGATCGGTCTTTCCACAACCGCAACCTATTATGTTGCACAGAGACTGGAAAAACCGGGACAGCCTTCCGTGACAAATATCGACGACAATGAATTGAATTACAATGTTGTCTGGTCCGGTATTTCTGATGAAAGCTATTGCCAGGGCTATCAGATCTATGTTCGGGAGTACAGTGCAACAGGTAGTCTTGGAACAGCAGAAAAAGCAGGGACTTTAGAAAAAGCAACCGGCGCGGCAACTTATTCACAGATGGTAAATCTGGAAAAATATGCCGGAAAGCGAATTGTTGTTTATCTGGTGGCAGAATCCAGCAACAGTGCGGTATTTATAGACAGTGCTGTCGGAGTAACCAGCGAGATTCAGGTTCCGGCGCGTATCGCGTCACCGAAGGTAACATGGAATGTGAACTGGACGTATGATACAAATCAGCCGATGGAAAGTGCAGACTTCCTGTCAGGAGGACTTCGTGTCGGACTTAGAGCAGATAGTTCAAGTATTCCACCTGGAGGCAGTGCATACTTACTACGTGCTTATGTATATAACAGTCTGAGTGATGCAAATCAGGCAACAGCATCCGATCCGGGTAATTATACGACGGTATATCCGACCGGAAATGTACCGGTACAGATGGATGTGTCAAATGCACAGAATTATTATCATTTATTTGACAATCTGTCCATTAAATATGCCGGAAAATGGGTGGTATTTTATGCGCGTATTTCTTCCGGTGCCGGAAGCGTAAGTTCGCTTTGGACGAGATCAACGGTGGCATATCAGCTCCCATATGTAAAACTGGCACAGCCTGGTGTGACATCCGATACAAAATCTTACAGTCTGGAAGCGACGGTACAGACGACACCGAACGTACCGGGAAGTGTACAGATCTGGAATGCAAGACACACTGTTCTGGAATGGAACAGCGTGGACTGTGCAGATGTGTACAGCATTAATCTGACCGGTCAGGTGACAGATCTGACAGCGGCAAATGGAATGAAAGCGTTACAGCCACAGATTCGTGTGCTGGAGACAACGGATGCTTCCGGAACAAAAAAGGCAAGCGTACAGCAATATGTATGGAAAATTATAAAAGAGGCAACTGGAACACAGCCGGCACAATGGGGATATGCATGGGAGGCCATTGCAGAAAACCCGACAAGCTATCCGGCAAACACACCGGAGACCGATAAAGTACATACCTGGGACATCAGTACTTACAGTGTGCCGATTTCATCCAGCTACACAGCGGAAAGTGGTAATCCAAATTACTACATCTTGACGCTGACGGCACAGGTGGAAGCACAGCTTCAGGCAGATGGCAGCATGCATTACACGTTGAAACTGCCGGATGTGGAACAGATGACAGCGGCAGATGGCAGCACAGTAACACATACCGATTTCACAATTACAAATATGGCAGTGTTTATTGCAAATGTTCAGAAAAACCTGGAGGCTACACCAAGCAGTGCTTATGCGGCATCTGATCCTTGCGAGATCAAATGGAATAACTAATGATGTAAAAGTTACAATGGAGGAAGTTTTATGATAAAGAAAGGTTGGCAGCAGTTGCGGCAGCAGAAGAAAAATGGAATATCAATGGCTGTGGTACTCTGTGTGTCAGCTTTCTTTGTCGCTTTCGCGGCGGCAATCCTCTATACCGCGGGAATGTTGACGGCGCAGTCTAATCTGCGTCTGAAACAGGAGCGGTGCAGCCAGCTTGCCAAATCGGCGGCAGATGTATTGGATCAGGAACTTCAAAAATATACCAATAAGGATACGACAGAGGCAGGAAGCGACAGTTTTTATACCTTTGTCAACAAATTTTTGGATGATTCTCAGTATCTGGATTACAGTGAAGATTATCCGGATGCAACAAAATACAATTTTCTGGTTTCAGACACGGATCTGTCGGATCTGTCAAAGGCGGATTCCCTTCCGGAAGGATATGGAAATATCAGAATTGCATTGACAAAAGAAAAAAATGCATCAGAGGATTCGGACAGTCTGAAAACCGGAGAGATCCATACAGCTGCAAACAATGCTGCCAATTATAAAACGGAAATTGACCGTATACGAAATATTACCGTTCGTGACTACAATTTTTCTGTGGCAGTAACTGCTTCCTATGAAGATGCAACGTATACCTATACAACTGAATACAGCCGTGAGGAAAAATATGACGTTAAGTTTACGCATAATGGAAAAGTAATCGTGTGGGATGATACAAATTCCTGCTGGAGAGTAGGTAATACCAGCGGTGAGGTTTATACACCGGATACATCACAGAACATCCAGTATGAATTTTTAAATACAACTACATCCTGTGTGTTCAAGGAAAATGTGTATACTGAGACAGCGGGAGGAGGAACAGCAGGTGATGATTAAAAAACTGAGAGAAAAATCAGGCGAGACACTGGTGGAAGTGTTAGCAAGCATGTTCATTTTCCTGATTCTGTTTGGAATTCTTCAGGGAGCTGTTTCTTACAGTCATGCATCTATGCAGAAGAATAAACAGATCCGAGAGGAAAATACACAGATCATTCAGGGGCTTGCTTCTGCACAGAAAGTAGATGGAGAAAGTAAAACGTTATCCTTTATTGCAACAACCTCAGAGATGGATAAGAAAGGTTCCGTTGTATTTCGAGTGCCGTTCACTCTGGCCACCAAAACGGTAACGTATCAGGATACAAATGGGCAAAGCAAAAATATTGTGTTTTCCCTGTATGATGTTTCTGCGGATGCGTCAGTGACACCGTTTGAAGGAGGGGATACTCCATGAAAAAAGTAAGGCGGTTGTTAAAAAAACGGGATGGCACGACACTGGTGGAAACCATTGTGACCATGCTACTGATCAGCATTATGTTTGCCATGGCAGCTACGGCATTAAGTTCCGTTGCAAAAGTGTTTGTCCGGGAACAGAGATTACAGTACGCACAGTCGATTTTGGATACAACTATGACAGAATTGCGCGGAATTGTCGAAAATGCAGACGGATACATTAAAATTTATGACGTTGAACGCAAAAAAAATCAAAAAATTACAGATAAGACTGGAAATAATTCGGGAAATATATTAGAATTTATTAATGGAGACGGTTATGCTGTACTGATTTCCGCGGATGGTTGCGAAAAAACGCAGCTTTTTATCGGTCGACAGGAGTCCGGTGAAGCAGATGCGGTGGACGAAGGACAGCTATTGACCAGATACTATTTTTACAATAATGGAACGTATCAATATATCTGGAACGATGAACTGGCGGCCAGAGCCGTAGCAACGGTGTTTGGCATAGGTTTTTACATGGGCAATTATCTGGAAGTACAGTGGGCATTTCCGGATAGTGTAAATGCAGGTGATATGACAGATCAGCTTACAGTTACGGCATCATTATACCGTGACAGAGACCGCACAGATCTGATTGTAACAGATTCTGAGGTAATCCAGCTTCGGCATAGTCTGATGCGAAAGGATACGGTGACAGCTACAGTTGGGACAGATGCAGGAGAGTAGCTCCTGCAGAAAAGTCAAGAATGCTATTGGCATTCTTGCTGTGAGATGCACGTCATACAGTGTATGATATTATTATTCTGTGTATCTCCGCAATCTATTATTTCAGGTATGAACGCTGCACCGAAGCGTTGATATAATACAAACCAATAACAAATATTTTTACTAAGGAGAGTATGAGAAATGTTCGCAAAATTATTCGAATTAAGAAACAAAAAACTCAAAGACAACAAGAAGAAAGGATTTACTCTGGTAGAGCTGATCGTAGTTCTGGTAATCCTTGCTATTTTAGCAGCACTTTTAATCCCGACACTGACAGGATACATTAATAAAGCGAAAGAGAAATCTATCGTAGCTGAGACACGTCAGGCAGTAATGGCAGCACAGACATTAGTAGATGAAGCGTATGGTAAATTAGATTTAACAGCAGCAGATAATGCAATTGTGATTAGCACCGATGCCGTTGAAGGTAAGACTGTTGTAAAAATTAGTGACATTGCAACACTTGCAGAGGTAAAAGAAGCGAACATTACGTCTGCTACTGTAACAGCCGGTAAAGTAATGGAGCTGGTATATACTAATGATGGAAAAACTTGTACATATAAAGCAGGAACTGATGGCGGTAAAGGTAAATATGAGGTAAATGATGTAAAATAACAAACGTTAAGCAATGTTTTGGAGAGGTAATCCAATGTCAGTCACAGCATCCACGAAAACAAAAACTAAATATCGTTGGATCAGGATGACAATTTACCTGCTGATCATAATCCTGCTTGCTATTGTTTTAGTAGTTCCTGGGGTGCTCCGGTTAATCTACCGGGCAGACTCCCAGGTAGCTCTGGGGAATGCCAAATCGGTGCGGATGGCAATCCAGGTAATTGCAACACAACAGTATGGCGGGGATAATGCTTTCTGCGATGCTACCCGGGAGGGAGGCATCGCAGATGGCTTATATGAGGAAATTTTACAGTTAAGTGAAGCACCCGGAGATTTCTGGATTCTTCAGATGGAAGACGACGGTTATACCGTGCGTCAGTTTGTTTACCGGGAAAATGAATATACAGTGTGGTATGATGCGGATGCCGATGCGAAGTACCTTGTATATCATGAAGATAATATCATTCACACCGGAGACTGAGATGTTAGTAGCAATAGAGATAATCATTAAAGTAATACAGTTCTTTTTCGGAGCATGTATTTTTAGCTTTTTGAATGTGGTCATTGACCGATTACCGCGTCAGGAAAGTGTGGTGCGGGGGAGAAGCCATTGTACAAAATGTGGCAGAGAGTTGACAGCATTGGAATTGGTTCCGTGCATCAGTTATATCTGTCTTGGAGGAAAATGTAAAACTTGCGGTGTAAAGATACCGCCGAGAGATTTTATAGTAGAAATAATTGGAGGAGCAGCATTTATTGGCTGTGGAACTTATTTTGGCTGCGGCAATTCGGGGATTATTTCTCTGAGAGGCGCAGTAATTTTTGCGTATTTAGGAATATTACTTGTAGTAGCCCTGATCGATCAGGATACACAGATGATATATGATAGATTTCATGTAATGGTTCTGGCGCTGGCGATAGCCGCAATCTGGTTATTCCCGGAGCATGGGGTCAGAAGTCGTCTGCTTGGGACAGTTGTGATCGCAGTACCGATGCTGGTGATCAGTCTGCTGATTCCGGGAGCTTTTGGCGGCGGAGATATCAAGCTGATGGCAGTATCAGGCTTGTTTTTGGGAGCAGCGCCTACTGTATGCGCCATGTTTATCGGTCTGGTGACCGGAGGCGGTTACGGAGCATATATGCTGATAAGTAAGAAATTAGACCGGAAAGATCATTTTGCGTTTGGTCCGTTTCTGGCATTTGGACTGGCAGTTGCCGTGTTTGCAGGAGACCGGATCGCGGAATGGTATCTGGGAATGTTATAGAGAACAGACAGTAGGAATATAGACAGAAAGGAAATCAGAGGATGGCACGTTTTCGATATGTTGCGAAGGACATGAAGGGAAAGAGACATAAAGGCACGTTGGAAGCTACAGCTGAAAATGTGTTGCAGCAGCAATTGCGGGAAGAAGGACTTTTTCTGATCAGTGCAAAAAATCTGACGGATACACATGGGTATCAGAAGCTGAAAGCAAAGCAGCTTGCTGTGTTTTGCCGGGAATTATCAACGTTGTTGGCATCCGGTGTCAGTCTGGTACGTGCGTTGGATATTATTTCGAATCAGGAGGGAATTCCGGATTCGGAACGTGAAGTATATCAGGATGTTTTACAGGATCTGAAAAAAGGTATTCTGTTGTCTGAGGCGATGGAGTCCAAAAAATGTTTTCCGGAGCTGATGATTGGAATGCTTCGTTCCGGCGAGGGAAGCGGTAATATCGATCAGGTGACCGGACGTTTGGCAACACAGTATGAGAAGGATTATAAGCTGACACAGCAGGTGAAGTCAGCGATGACTTACCCGATGATCCTGCTGATATTGTGTGTGGCGATCGTGATTTTGATCGTAACCTTTATTTTACCGCAGTTTCAGTCACTGTTTGACCAGATGGATTCTCTTCCGGTGCCGACGACCATTCTGATCGCGTGTTCGAATTTTATAACGCAGCGTTGGTACGTTGCACTGATGGTCGTATTTGCGATCGTTGTGGTAGTAAAACTGATCGTGGGGATTCCGGGTGTGCGAAGAACGCTGGATCGTGGCAAAGTGCGGATGCCGGTATTTGGGAATTTATTTAAAGTAATCTATACAGCGCGGTTTGCGCGTACGTTAAGCAGTCTGTACAGTAGTGGTATGCCGATTGCGACTGCTATTGCAACAGCGGGAAATACCATTGGAAACCGCTACATTGAGGAACAGTTTGAAGAAGTGGTAACTCAGGTACGAAGCGGTGTGCCGTTATCTCAGGCACTGCACAGTGTGGACGGATTTCAGAAAAAACTGGCAAGTACGGTTCAGATCGGTGAGGAAAGTGGTCGTCTGGATCTGATGCTGGATTCTATCGCATCTTCTCTGGAGGATGAGGCAGAACAGGCTACCAAGCGGATCGTAACGCTGCTGGAGCCGATTCTGATCGTTTTTATGGCAGTGATTGTTGGATTTATTATGATTGCAGTTATGTTACCGATTTATCAATCCTATGCATCGATTGAGAATTCTTAAAGGAGTAAACGTAAATGAGTGATACAGTAATAGTAGTACAGGATGAGTGCATTCTGGTCGCTGTCGGCAAAGCGGGCAGACCACCGAAAGTACAGAAAGTAGAGCGGATCCCGTTAAATGGTTTTGGCGATCCAATCGAACTTTGGAAAGAAGCACTGACTGAATATACGAAAACGCATGATCTGGGACCGGTGAAGCTGGTACTTCCTTCTGCTTATGCATCTGGTCGTGTGACGCAGATCCCATATGCAACAGGAAAAGAACTGGTTCAGATGGCAGAGAAAGTAATGGAGGAAGCCGGTAGTAATGCGTTGGCAGATTATGGTGTGATCTCCGCGAACCGAAAACAGGGAATTACACTTTGCTGTGGAAGTGCGGAAGAAGCGGATATTTCCAAGATTATGGGATTTTGCCAGAAAATCGGTCTGGATGTGAAGGAGATCAGTGTCTATGTGGAGAGTTATCTGCGTGTCATCGCACACCAGAAAGCACTGAGCCAGAAAACGGCAATCTATCTGATCTTTGAGGAAAACAGTGTTACAAGTCTGTTATATCGAAACGGTGTGTATCTGTATTCCACGAAAAGCCGTATTTTCAGCGAGCGTGGTACACTGGATTTTGGAACAGAGATCGTGCGGCACATTTCCGGTATTTTACAGTTCTATACGACAACGAATTCAGAAACACCGATCACGGATGTTTATTATGCGGCATGTGATCCGGATGATTTCGAGGTCAGTATGGAAGGAATTCATGCAATGCAGCTTGAAGCACAGCCGTTAAAGATCGACCTGTCTTTCCATGCGGCAGAGAGAGCGGAGGATTGGCTTGCCTGCATTGGTGCACTGACGAAGGAAAAATTAAAGGAGATCAATCTGTACCGCAGTTGGAGTGAAAATAATGAGACCGGTATGGTAAAATCCAAAAGTATGGTAAAACAGATTCTGTATCCGGCAGCGGTGCTTGGAATCTGTGCAGTGATCTATGCCGGTGTGATGGTCTGGAATATGGCGGAATCCCACAAAGTATCTGAGATTGAGGACTGGATCAATGATCCGCAGGTGCAGGAAGATTATAGTCAGGCGCAGGCGAAGCAGAAGCAGAGCAGTCAGCTGAGTTTTGATCTGAATCAGGTAAATCAGATGAAAGAAAATCTGGCAACTTATCCGGATCTGACGGAAGATATGATCGCAAAGATTGAGGATGTCGGTGGAAACGATATGTCTGTCCGCATTGAATCTCTGGATATGGGAACCGGAACACTGACGTTTCATGCAGTAAGTTATAAAGTTATTGATATTCCAACTTATATTCAGAAACTGGATGATACCGGATTGTTTGAATCCGTAAATTACAGCGGATATAATTTTGAAGATAATGAGTATTCCCTGATGCTGACCTGTGTGTTGAAGGCAGCAGAGACCGGAGGTGATCAGTAATGAAATTGGAGATGGATTTAAAACCGAAGGATATTGTACTCTTAAAGGTACTGGGATGTGTACTGATCGCGTTTGTGATGATCCGTTTTCTGATCTTCCCGGGAATTGAAAAACATATGGATCTGGTAGATCAGCGGGATGAAGTCGTGGCAGAACAGGAAGATATGCAGGCACTGATCGACCGAATGGATACATTTGATGCCATTATTGCAAATCAGCAGTCTTCGTTAAAAAGTGCGCAGGAGGGCTATTATGACCTGTTGGAAAACCGGGAGGTGGATGAACTGATCACCGGAATCGTGTTAAATCACAACCTGTTTCCGGTTTATCTGAATATTACAGATACGACAGCGGGTGTTCCGGAAGCTTATTTGTATGCCCCACAGGCAGCGACGGGCAATACTTCGACGGCAGACAGTTCCGCAGACACTTCGACGGATGCAACACAAGATTCCGCTGCTGCTGACAGCACAGACAGCAGTGATTCCAAGGATTCTGCGACAGAGAGCAGTGCAGCTGTTTCTGCACCATATGTGAACACGACGTCTGTGGATGTGACAATCCGTGGAAGCGAAGCAGAGATCAAAGCTTTTTTAGATGATATTGCAAGAAATTATCCTGGTATTCAGGTACGTACATTTAATATGCAGGAAAATGATTATGTGAATACAACAATGCAGACTGTTTCCGAGATGAGTTGTAGCTGCACGCTGGCAGTATATGTCTGCGGAGAGCAACAGACTGCACAGACTGAAGGAGCGAGTAATTAAGTGAAAACAACAAATCTGAGAATTGGAGATATTCTGGTTGAAAAGGGATATGTTACCCCGGATCAGATGAATCAGGCACTTGCCTGGCAGAAAGAGCACAGGGATAAACGTGTCGGACAGATCCTGATGGAGTTGAGATTTGTGTCAGAGTCACAGGTGCTGGATGCTCTTGCCAGCAGACTGCATCTGAATATTGTAGATGTGGCTCAGCTTTCTGTAGATTTGCAGGCGGTAGGCAAGGTCAGCAGAGAAGTCTGTGAAAAGAATCTGATCCTTCCGGTGAGTCTTCAGGGACACAATATGGAGATCGTGACTAATGATCCGCTGAACTATTTTGCCCTGGAGGAAGTAAGACAGCAGACCGGTTGCCATCTTGAGATCTCCCTGAGCGAAGAAGAACCACTGCGAAAAGCTATTTCTTATTATTTTGCGGAGGTCAATGCGCGGAAGGCAGCAACACAGGCGAATGTGGATTTTGCAGTAGCAGCGCAGGATGAAATCGAAATCGAAGATCTGGAATCCGGGGATGATGAAGCACCGATCATCAGATTGTTGAACAGTCTGATTGAACGAGCCATCAAAACGGAAGCCAGTGATATTCATATCGAACCATTTGAGACGGAAACAAAAGTACGAATGCGTATTGATGGTGTGATCATGGAGTATGTTACGATCCAGAGAAACATTCATGCACCGCTGATTGCACGTATCAAGATTTTGTCTAATCTGGATATTGCGGAAAAACGTATTCCACAGGACGGACATTTTCGTGTTACGTTAGAGGGCGGAAGTGTCAATATCCGTGTATCTATTTTGCCAACAGTATTTGGTGAAAAGGCGGTTCTGCGTATTATGGCAGCAACCACGCATATGGATCATGCGGATCATTTTGGTATGGATGACTACAGTTATAACCAGTTTGCACCGATGCTGAACCATCCGAATGGAATTATTTATATTACCGGACCGACCGGAAGTGGAAAATCGACCACGCTGTATATGGTGTTGGATTATCTCTCCGGCAGAAATGTCAATATTTCTACCATTGAAGATCCGGTGGAGAAGAATCTTCCGGGAATCAATCAGACGCAGGTAAATCCGGTTGCGGGTCTGACGTTTGATGTGGGACTGCGTGCCCTGATGCGTCAGGATCCGGATATTATCATGGTTGGAGAGACCCGTGACGGCGAGACTGCCGGTACTTCGGTACGTGCGGCGATTACCGGTCATGTGGTTTTGAGTACATTACATACAAATGATGCGGTTTCCAGTATTGTCCGTCTGGAAGATATGGGCGTTGAGACGTATCTGGTTGCCAATTCTCTGGTGGGACTGGTGGCACAGCGTCTGATGCGTAAAGTGTGTCCGAATTGCAGTACAGAAATGCCAACGACGGAGCAGGAGCGTAATTTTCTGGGAGAAGATATCAAGACAATACGTCGTGGCGCAGGCTGTTCACGTTGTAATCATACCGGTTACAGTGGACGAATCGCGGTGCATGAAATCGTGGCAATCGATAATCAGATCCGCAGAATGATCATCAATCACAGTCCGGTGGAAGAAATCTCAGCGTATGCCAGAGAGCATCAGCATATGCGTACCTTAAAAGAAAGCGGTTTGATTCTTGTAAAAGAGGGAAAGACAACACCGGAAGAATTGTTAAAGATCAGTTATGAATAAGTTTTGGAAAAACTAAATCTGACAAACAAATTTTGAAAAGTAACAGGAAGAAAAGAGAAATATTTTGGCAAGGAAATGCAAGGTGTTTCAGGCAGAAAGAGAGGTCTGACAAAGTGGCAGAAGAAGCGTTAAGACAGGCGGCGGATGCGATCATCCGGGAAGCCCGTGAGCGAAAAGCATCAGATATTCATATTTCAGAAGGGATGCCGATTTGGTATCGTGTCAACGGACGTCTGCTTCCGGCGCAGACACAGATGTCGGCGGAGGAGATTCGCGGTATGCTGTATGCGATCATGCCGAAGCGTCATGCCGAAAAATTTGAAAAAGGATTTGATGCAGATTTTTCCTTTCAGACTTCCGATGGACATCGCCAGAGGGTAAATGTGTTCCGCCAGCAAAAAAAGATGGCAGGTACGATCCGTCTGCTGAATGCATCCATTCCGACACTGGAAGAACTGAAGATGCCGACGGTGCTCTATGAGATGGCAAAAGCACCCCGTGGTCTGATCCTTGTTACCGGGCCGACGGGAAGTGGAAAATCAACCACACTGGCGGCGATGATCGAATATATGAACCAGAACAGTGACCGCCACATCATTACGATTGAAGATCCGATCGAGTATGTGTATGAAACCAAAAAGTCGTTGATCCACCAGCGGGAAGTTGGCGAAGATGTGGGAGATTTTGCATCGGCTCTGCGAAGTGCCCTGCGTGAAGATCCGGATGTGATCTTAGTGGGTGAGATGCGTGACTATGAAACGATTCAGGCAGCTTTACTTGCGGCGGAAACAGGACATCTGGTACTGTCTACTCTGCATACAACAGGCGCGGCACAGACGGTAGAGCGAGTGATCGATGCCTGCCCGACGGGAGGTCAAAATCAGGTCAGAGTCCAGCTTGCAGGTACGTTAAAAGGCATTGTCAGTCAGTGCCTGATCCCGTGTGGCGGCGGTGTGACCCGTGTGGCAGGTACGGAACTTCTGGTAGCAACGGATGCGATCCTGAACCTGATCCGGGAAGGAAAGACACATCAGATTTCCAATATGATGCAGTCGGGAACAGCACTTGGCATGCATACTCTGAATATGGATCTGGTACGGTTGATGCAGCAGGGATATATTACCAGAGAAGATGCAGCAATTTATACGAATAATAAAGCAGAGCTGGAAGCGACTTTGCGATAAAACAAAATACGTCTGGGTTTGAAAAGAGTTATGAAAATCTTATGAATTCTAAGCATTTCATAAACTTTTTGGGAAATACCTAGACGTATTTTCTTTGCTGTGGTATGATGTTAGGCGAAATATCGGAGGTAGAAAATGTCAGATTTTGATAAGAAGAAACCAAATATAAAAAACGATACAGATACAGATGAAATTTATGAGATCCCGGACATCGTGACCGGAGGAAGCGAACATAAAGAAGCAAAAGAACCGAAAATAAAAAAAGAAAAAAGAGTGAAACCAATGAAGCAGACCAATTCGGAAAATAATAAAGAAAAACATAACAAAGAGAATAAAAAACATACATTTGAAATGAAAAATAAAAAGCATAGTAAGAAAGCCGCACAGGATGATATTATGGAAGATCTTGAGTTTATCTCTGAGGAATCCGTAAAGGATAAGTCCCGTATGGCAGAGGGAAAACCAATCTCCCATGAATTTGTTTCCAAAAAGAAAACCCTGCGACGCAGCGTGGACGAGATGGAGGCAAAAAAGGAAAAATCCGTGGCATTCATGCGTAGAAATATAGCATTTGTCGGCATTGCCTGTCTTGTGGTCGTTGTGGCGATCTGTGCGATCGTGATCGGCGTAAAGAGCATGAAAGCAAAGAAAGCGGCGGCAGAGAAAAATCAGACGCTGTCCACACAGGAATATGAAAAAGACGGACATGCAGAGATCAATGAGCTGTTTGTAAATTACTATAAAGCATATGCAGCTGGTGATACCGAAGAAATGGTTGGCTATGCAAATCCGATTACGGACATGGAAAAAAGTTACATTTCCATGTATAGCCAGTATATTGAGAAGTTTGACAATATTATTTGTTATACAAAAACCGGAGCAGATGAGAATTCCTACATTGTTTCCGTTGCTTATGATCTGAAATACAAAAATGTAGAGACAGCGGCACCGGGACTGGATTTCTTCTATGTCCGTACCAATGACAAAGGACAGGTATACATTGATAATACTTACAGTTCTTTCAATTTGAGCTATCAGGAAAATCCGCTGGATGATACGATCCGTCAGCTGATCAACGACTATGAGGCGGGTGAGGACGTAACTGCATTACAGGCAAACGTTCAGACACGTTATGAGGAAGCAATTGCACAGGATGCGGATTTGAAAAATATGATCGAAACAACGATTGTCAATGCAATCAACGAATGGAAAACTGCACAGGATCAGCAGGCACAGCAGAAAACACAGGAAGCTGCAAATCAGGTAGCCGCAGATCAACAGCAGCAAGACCAGCAGCAGGCAGCAGATCAACAGCAACAGCAGGATCAGCAGCAGACACCGACGGAGACAGAGCAGAAAGCATGGGTTTATGCAACCGAAACAATGAACATCCGTCAGGAGCCGAATGAGCAGTCTGCGGTACTGGCATCTGCATTGCAGGGGTCTGAGCTGAGACAGCTTGCCGTTACTTCGGATGGATGGAGCAAGGTTAAGACCGGTGATATCGTCGGATATGTGAAAACAGAATATGTAACGACACAGCATCCGTAAAAGGAAGACGCAAGCGGCGTATAAAGATAAGAAAAAGGGGACAGCCAGTCTGTTCCCTTTTGATGTCTGTCTGGGGTGTGCGGCTTCGATAAAAATAAAATAGACAGAACATTTGTTCTGGTGTATAATGAGATACATATTTTAAACGGGAGTGGCAATACTAACCAAAAACGGAGGTATTGTCATGACACAAAAAGACGAAGACGATCTGTTACATGAGATATGCAGAAATGCCAGCATGGGTGTGGAAGCGATTCACGAAGTACTAAAGGATATTTATGATGAGGAGTTTGCATATGAATTAAATGTGCAGGCAGATAAAATGCAGCAGTTTGGCAGAAAGGCAGGAATGCGGTTGCGGGAGAACGGAGAAGAACCGGCAGAACCGAAACCAATCTCTACGGCGATGCTGAAAACGGCGATCCGTATGAAAACAATGGTGCAGAATAAGACTGGAGATATGGCAGATCTGATGTATAAGGGAAATGACCGTGGAGTCAGGGAATTAAAACATGCGATCCACAAATATAAAGATGCCGGAATTTATGCCACAGAGCTGGCAAAGGAAATGATAGATTTTGAGGAGGAGAATCTTCAAAAGATGCGTTCTTATCTGGATGAGGAATGAATGGAAAACAATCGAAGAAGCATAGGAAAATTACAATGTTTGAAAGATTACGATGAAAGCTGTCACAAATATGATAATCGTTAAACCGTGGTAGTTAAGTCGAATGGCAAAATTACGATAAGGAAAATGGAGCGGGATATGGAAGAAAAACAGGCGGGAATCCGCATTAATAAATATCTCAGCGAAGCCGGGGTTTGCTCCCGGCGCGCTGCGGATCGTGAAATTGAAAAGGGAAACGTATGGATTGATGGTCGAAAGGCAGTGACCGGTGACCGGATCCTGCCGGGAATGAAAGTGACGTTTTGCGGAAAAGAAGTTTCTCCTGAGGATGAGGAGATTCTGATCGCGTTTCACAAGCCGGTGGGAATCGTGTGTACGGCAGAGAAACGGGAAAAAAATAATATCATTGATTATATCGGTTATCCGAAGCGGATTTATCCGGTGGGACGACTGGATAAGGATTCTGAGGGTCTGATCCTGCTGACCAATCAGGGCGAACTGGTGAATAAGATGATGCGGGCAGGCAATTATCACGAAAAAGAATATGTGGTGACGGTCAACAAAGATATTACCGGTGATTTCTTAAATCAGATGCGAAATGGTTTGTATCTGGAGGAACTGGATGTACATACGAGACCGTGCAAAGTGAAAAAAGTCAGTGCGCGAACCTTTCAGATCATTCTGACACAGGGATACAACCGCCAGATCCGAAGAATGTGTGAAGCCTGTGGCTACCGTGTGCGAAAGCTGGTGCGTACAAGGATCATGAATATTTTGCTTGGAGATCTGGAAGTCGGAACGTATCGGGATCTGACCAGAGAGGAATTGCAGGAGTTGAAGAAACTGACGGCACATTCTTACAGTGCACCAAAATCTGGTAAAAAGGGGACAGCCAGAAAGTAAGTTAAGACTACTGAAAAATCGAGCAGATCAAATCAAATAGAATGCATGTGGAACTTGGCATGTGACAAAATGACCTATTCTTTACAGAATATAGATTGACGTAAGTATAAAGACGGAGAAATGAAAATGGAACAGGAAAATTATAAAGTAAGGGCAGAAGAACTGCGAAAACAAATAGAATATCACAGCAATCGTTACTATAATATGGATGATCCGGAGATCACCGATTATGAGTATGATATGATGATGCAGGAGTTAAAAAAGCTGGAGAAAGAGCATCCGGAGCTTGTGATACCGGATTCTCCGACACAGAAAGTCGGCGGAACTGCAAAACGTACCGCGGGCGTGTTAGTGCGTCATAACGTGCCGATGCTGAGCCTGCAGGATGTATTTTCTAAGGAAGAAGTCTATGAGTTTGTGCATGAGATGCAGGAACAGTTAGAAAATCCGGAGTTTGTCGTAGAATACAAGATTGACGGACTTTCCATGGCGCTTCGTTATGAAGAAGGCGAATTGAAGCTGGCAGTCACCCGTGGAGACGGTATCATTCAGGGTGAGGATGTGACGGCAAATGCCAGAGTGATTTCCGATGTGAAGAAAAAACTGAAACAGCCGCTGCCATATATCGAAATCCGCGGCGAAGTTTATATGAAAAATGCAGATTTTGAAAAGGTAAATGAGACACAGGAAATGCTTGGCAAAAAGACCTTTGCAAATCCACGAAACTGTGCGGCAGGCACGCTGCGTCAGTTAGACAGCCGGATCACAAAAGAACGAAAACTTTCTATGTTTGTATTTAATGTGCAGGAAGTGCGTGGACATGAATTTAAAACGCATGTGGAAGGATATGAATATCTGAAAAAACAGGGCGTCCCGGTGATCGAAGATTACCGTGTCTGTCATACTGCGGATGAGGTGTGGGATGCCATTTGCAAGATTGGCGAGAACAGAGGAAATCTGTCTTATGATATTGACGGCGCCGTTGTAAAATTAAATTCTATCGCTGACCGTCAAAAACTTGGAGCAACCTCTAAAGTACCGCGTTGGGCAATCGCATATAAATATCCGCCAGAGGAGAAGGAGACAAAGCTGCTGGATATCGAGTTGTCCGTAGGCAGAACAGGACGTATCACGCCGACTGCCATTTTTGAACCGATCCGTCTGTGCGGAACCAGTGTTTCCCGTGCAACTTTGCATAACCAGGATTTTATCAATACTCTGGATGTGGGAATCGGGGATACCATTGTGGTATACAAATCCGGTGAGATCATTCCAAAGATCAAAGAAGTGCGCAAGGAAAAACGTCCGGCAGACTGGCAGCGATTCCAGATTCCGGATACCTGCCCGGTCTGTGGAGCAAAAACGGTCCGGGAAAAAGATACGGCAGATATTCGATGCGTTTCTCCGGATTGCCCGGCACAGTTAGAGCGGCATATCATTAATTTTGTCGGACGTGATGCCATGGATATCAAGGGCTTTGGTGCCGTTTATGTGACAGAACTGGTACGCCTTGGCTACATTCATGATATTGCGGATATTTACGTTCTGAAAAATCACCGTGAGGAACTGATCGAACAGGGCATTATCGGAAAAGAGAAAAATACAGACAAGCTGCTGGATGCCATTGAACAGTCCAAACAAAATGAGCCGTTCCGTCTGCTGACAGGATTTGGAATCCAGAATGTGGGAAAAGCAGCGGCAAAGGCAATTATGCGCCAGTTCAAGAGCATTGACGCCCTGGCAAAGGCAGACAGAGAGCAGCTTCTGGAAGTGAACGATATCGGAGAAGTCAGCGCAGAGTGTATTCTTGATTATTTCGCAAGTGAAAAGAATCAGAAGATTTTGGAACGCCTGCGGGAATATGGACTTACCATGGAACTGGCGGAAGATGATACGGTCGGTGATCTGCTGGCAGGTCTGACCATTGTTGTAACAGGTACGCTGCCAAACCTTGGCAGAAAAGAGGCACAGGAGCTGATTGAAAAGAACGGTGGAAAAGCTGCCGGCAGTGTTTCGAAAAAGACCAGTTATGTGCTGGCAGGTGAAAATGCCGGAAGCAAGCTGACGAAAGCGGAGCAGCTTGGAATCCCGGTAATTACAGAAGAAGAATTTCTGCATATGATCCAGAAGGATGCATAGGCAGAAAATGGATTGAAAATAGATAGGGCTGTATGGGTTATTTGTGTATAAGTAGGCAGCATGAGCGGATTGATCCGATTTGCCTGCAGGTTGTTAGATTGACGGAAATTTGGGATAGTGACAGATGAGTAAAAAGGACAGCAGACACGAAAAAAAACGGAATATGAAAAAGTTACTTGCTACGATGTTCAAAATTGGCTGCATCGGATTTGGCGGCGGAACGGCACTGGTGCCGGTCATCGAATCCGAAGTTGTATACGAAAAAAAGCTGATCGATAAGGAAGAATATACAAAGGATGTGATCGTGGCAAATATCACCCCGGGTGCCCTTCCGGTGGAGGTGGCAGCAGGAGTTGGCAGGAAGGTCTGCGGAATGCCGGGGATGCTGCTCTCCGCACTTCTGATGGGAATGCCGGGAACGTTCCTGACGGTATTACTGCTGATTCTGATCAACAGTTCGGGAATACGGGTGTTGCAGCAGATTTTGTTTGCTTCCGCAGGTGTCACCGCCTATATCATTTATATGCTGATCATGTATGCAAAAGGGACCTGGCGGGAATGTCGAGAGAGTGGAACGGCAAAAAGCGGTATGTTTTTTATGTTTCTGGTGTTTTTCCTGACTTCCGGAAAGGAACTGTTTCAGTTATTTGGCATCAATCGGACACCGATCTTTGATATTTCAACCCTTGACGTGTTGTGCGCGGCATTTTTTATCATTTTTTATACCGGTGGTGTTTTTCGATGGGGCAGAGTGATCGTATCCATTATCATTACGGTGCTGTATTGCCTCTGCGTGGGAAAAATGCATCTGATCAGCAGTACAGTGGTGCTTGGAATCATCCGGCTTACCATGGTGGTGCTGTCAATTTATGGACTGCGTACTGGTATCGAAGGAAAGATTCCGTTTTCATGGAAATCGTTAAAGCGGTTGATTCGGGAGGAAGTCTGTTGGGCGGCAATGTTTTTTCTGCTGTCTTTGCCGGCGTTGCTCTGTTTTGGAAAGACACTGGCATTTGCGGGCAGAGGATTGATCTCAGCAGTTATTTCATTTGGCGGCGGAGATGCTTATCTGGCGGTGGCAAACGGTATGTTTGTCAATACGGGAATGATCGGATATGATGATTTCTATTTTAAGATTGCTTCTGTAGCGAATGGTCTGCCGGGTTCGATCCTGTGCAAGATCCTGGCAGGAGTGGGATACATATTGGGGTGTCAGTCCGGCGGTGTCTGGTGCGGCATTTTTGTGGCATTATGTGGGTTTGCCTGCAGTATTGCAGCATCCGGCGGTACATTTTCCGCAGTAGTCTATATTTATGAACGATTTGAAAATCTGCAGATTTTTCAGGTGCTGCAGACGTATATGCGCCCCATCGTGGCAGGATTGCTTTTGACAGTGTGCACTTCCATGATCTATCAGAACATAAGTATTGCCTGCTGGTATTTCTGGCCGCTGGTATCTATGGTACTGCTGACCTTTGGCATTTTTCTGTTAAATGTATTCTGGCGGCGGCGCGGTGTGGTGCGCCCATTACAGATGGTACTGTTTTCGGCGGCGGCATCCCTGATCGTGTGCAACGTATTTGCATCGATCCCATAAAAAAACGTTTTCAAACATCAAATAATTTGGTATACTAATAAATAATATTGAAAATCTGATTATGATAAGGAGGTTTTTTCCATGGCTGAAGATAGACGAGGATTAAAGATCAAAGAGGATGGACTTGGAGAAGTTCAGATCGCAGAGGAAGTAATTACAATTATTGCAGGACTGGCAGCTACAGAAGTTGAGGGTGTCTGCTCCATGGGCGGCAACATTACAAAAGAGTTGGTAAGCCGTCTTGGTATGAAAAATCTTTCCAAAGGTGTACGCATCGAAGTGGATGAGGAGGATAAAGTTCAGGTATATGTAACCATCAATATTGCTTATGGTTATGCAATCCCGGAAGTATCCCGTAACGTACAGGAGAAGATCAAATCCGCCATCGAGAATATGACAGGACTGGAAGTATCTGGTGTCAATGTAAGAATTGCAGATGTTGATATGAAAGGCGCAGCTGAGTAGGAAAATCTGCGCGTGGGCGTATGGTGAGCGCCATGAAATACAAATAGAAAAACGGTGGAGGAAAATATGAGCCGAAGAGAACAGAGAGAACAGATTTTTAAAATTCTGTTTGGAGTTGAGTTTCACAGTGCAGATGAACTGGAGGAACAGATTGGATTATATATGGAGGATTTGGGAGACATCCGCAAAAAAGATGCCGACTATATGACCGGAAAGGTACGCAGTATTGTGGAGCATATGGATGAGATCGACGGAATGATCAACCAGGCATCCAAAAACTGGAAGACGACACGTATGGCGAAAGCAGAGCTTTCCATTCTGCGTCTTGCTGCATATGAGATCAAGTATGAGGATGATATTCCGGTATCTGTATCCATTAATGAGGCAGTTGAACTGGCAAAATTATACGGATCAGATCATGGACCGGCATTCGTAAACGGAATCTTATCAGGAATGGTATGAAACAACGAAATGTCTATTCCGTCGGACAGATAAACACGTATATCCGCAATATGTTTGCTCAGGATTTTATGATGAATCATGTTGCGGTACGTGGGGAAGTGTCTGACTGCAAATATCATTCTTCCGGGCACATTTATTTCACTTTGAAAGATGAGACCGGTGTGCTCAAAGCGATCATGTTTCGGACACAGGCAGCACGGGGACTGCCTTTTCGTATGAAAGAGGGCGACCGTGTTGTGGTGATCGGAGCGATCCGGATTTACGAGAGAGACGGAAAATATCAGCTTTATGCGGAAGAAATTTCCCGGGAGGGCGCAGGACTTCTTTATCAGAAATTTATGGAGACAAAGAAGGAACTGGAAGAAATGGGCATGTTTGCGGAAGAGTACAAGCAGCCGATTCCACGTTTTGTATCCCGGGTAGGTGTTGTGACAGCACCAACCGGAGCTGCTGTCCGCGATATTCAGAATATTTCACACCGGAGAAACCCTTACGTACAGATGATTTTGTATCCGGCACTGGTGCAGGGCGAGTACGCTGCGGCATCTATCGTGCAGGGCATTCACGCGCTGGAAGCAAAAAATGTGGATGTGATCATTGTTGGCAGGGGCGGTGGTTCAATGGAAGACCTGTGGGCATTTAACGAAGAAATTGTCGCACGGGCTATTTTTGAATGTCCGATTCCAATCATTTCCGCGGTGGGACATGAGACGGATTTTACCATTGCCGATTATGTGGCAGATCTGCGGGCACCGACACCTTCTGCAGCAGCAGAGCTGGCAGTGTTTGAGGTTGACCGGGTACTGGATATGCTTCAAAACGGACGAGAACTGCTCATGCGGCGTCTGCAGCAGCAGATTGAGAAAAAGAGAAGTTTTCTGCGGGAATATCAGTTGCGCTTGCAGAATCTGCATCCGAAAAATCAGTTACTGCAAAAAAGACAGTATCTTACGGATCAGGAGGAAGCATTAGAACGTAAAATGCAGGAGATTCTGCGGCAGAAACGGCACAGACTGGAAATGTATGCGGCGAGACTGGAAGGTGTTTCTCCATTAAAAAAATTGCAGGGACCGTATGCGTTTCTGGCAGATTCGGATGGAAAGCCGTTGCAGCAGGCAGCTAAGCTGCATCCGGGAGACCATTTTACAGCGCATATGCTGGATGGCACGATTGAAGCCGAAGTGCGCCAGATTAAGAAGAAAGAATAATATCTGCGGACATTTTTTGCGAAGAAAGTTCTCAGAAAATGGAGAGCAGTCAGTATAGAGGAAATGCACAATATGGAAGTAAATCAGGCATCAGAAAAAGATACAGAAGCCGGACAGGAGCGTCAGCCATCTCTGGAGGAGCTGTTTGCACGTCTGGACGGGATTCTTAACAATATGGAAGATCCGGATATTTCACTGGAGGATGCGTTCTCTCTGTATGAGCAGGGGATGAAGGACATTCGAAGCTGTAATGAAAAGCTGGATCTGGTAGAGAAAAAGATGATGGTGATCGCAGAGGATGGAACGGAAGTTCCTTTTGCATAGGAGAGGTACGGAATATGGAAATCAAAGAAAAAATAATGGAGCATACCAAAGAGGTGGAAGATATTATTGTAAAATTTCTTCCGGCAGAGGAGGGGTATCAGAAGACGGTCATGGAGGCAATGAATTACAGTTTTCTGGCAGGCGGAAAACGTCTGCGCCCAATGCTGATGCTGGAAACGTATCGTCTGTTTGGTGGCAGCTCCAAAGCGATTGAGCCATTTATGGCAGCAATTGAGATGATCCATACGTATTCCCTGATCCATGATGATCTTCCGGCAATGGATAATGATGATTATCGCCGTGGAAGAAAAACGACACATGTCGTATATGGAGAAGCAATGGGAATCCTTGCCGGTGATGCATTGCTGAATTTTGCATTTGAGACAGCGTGCAAAGGGTTGATGTTGGAGCCGGGCAATCCGAATGTGGCAAAAGCGATGCAGCTGTTAGCACAAAAAGCCGGTATTTATGGCATGCTTGGCGGACAGGTCGCTGATGTGGAATCTGAGGGATTACCGTTAGAGCGGGAAAAACTGGATTTTATCTATGATCTGAAGACCGGGGCACTGATCGAGGCTTCTATGCTGATCGGAGCGGTGCTTGCCGGTGCTGATGAGGAAGCACAGAATGTGATCCTACAGGTTGCCGGAGATATCGGTCTGGCATTTCAGATTCAGGATGACATTTTAGATGTCACCAGTGATATGGAGACACTGGGAAAACCGATCGGAAGCGATGAGAAAAACCACAAGACAACTTATGTGACAATCCGTGGACTGGAACAGGCACAGAAGGACGTGGAAGAAATATCACAGAGAGCATTGGACGGCCTTGCCTCTCTGAAAGAAAAAAATGGTTATCTGGATGAATTGGTAGCATACCTGATTCACAGAAAAAAATAGAGGATAAAAATGTCGGTATTAGATCGAATTAATCAACCAAATGATATAAAATATTTAAGTGAGACGCAGTTGGAAGAATTGCCCGGAGAGATCCGGCAGTTTCTGATCGAGCATCTTTCCAAAACCGGAGGGCATCTGGCATCCAATCTGGGTGCTGTGGAGCTTACGATGGCGTTGCATCTGGTGTTGAACTTTCCGGAGGATAAACTGATCTGGGATGTGGGACATCAGTCTTATACACACAAGATCCTGACCGGACGGAAGAATGAGTTTGACCATCTGCGGCAGTTAGATGGCATGAGTGGTTTTCCAAAACGGTCGGAAAGTGACTGTGACTGCTTTGATACAGGACACAGCTCTACATCCATTTCCGCAGGACTTGGATTTGCAAGAGCCAGAGATTTGCTTGGGGAAGACTACAATGTGGTTTCTGTGATCGGAGACGGTGCATTGACCGGTGGTATGGCATTTGAGGCATTGAACAATGCAGCAGAGCTGAATACCAATCTGATCATTGTATTAAACGATAATAAGATGTCTATTTCTGAAAATGTGGGAGGACTTTCCCAACATCTTGCTTCTCTGCGAACCGCAGAGGCATATCAGGAATTTAAGTCCGGGGTACACAGTTCTCTGGAGCGTCTGCCGTATGGTGAACGTGTGGTGCGCAGAATCCGCAAGACAAAAAGCAGTTTAAAACAGCTTCTGATTCCGGGTATGATCTTTGAAAATATGGGAGTGACGTATCTGGGACCGGTGGACGGACACAATCTGAACGATATGGTTCGGATTTTGCAGGAAGCAAAGAAGGTCAACGGACCAGTAGTTGTACATGTACAGACAGAGAAAGGACTTGGCTATCTGCCGGCAGAAGAACATCCGGCGCATTTCCATGGCACAGGACCGTTTGATATTGCGACTGGAAAAGCTTTGGCAAAAAAGGAAAAAGCAACCTATACCGATGTGTTTTCTACGGTAATCTGTAAGATTGCTGCAAAAAATGATGAAGTTGTGGCAATTACGGCTGCTATGGCAGACGGTACCGGTTTAAAACGGTTCCGTTCGGAATATCCTGCCAGATTTTTTGATGTGGGAATTGCGGAAGGACATGCAGTCACTTTTGCAGCAGGACTTGCGGCAGCGGGACTGCATCCGGTATTTGCGGTGTATTCTTCCTTTTTGCAGAGGGGATTTGACCAGGTTGTACATGATGTCTGTATGCAGAATCTCCCAGTTGTATTTGCCATTGACCGTGCAGGTCTGGTTGGTGCAGACGGTGAGACGCATCAGGGCGTGTTTGATCTGTCCTATATGGGAATGATCCCGAATATGACGGTGCTTGCACCGAAAAATAAATGGGAGCTTGCAGATATGCTTCGGTTTGCATTCCGGCAGAATGGACCGGTGGCAGTGCGGTATCCGCGTGGAACTGCCTATGACGGTCTGAAAGAGCACCGTGCACCGATCTGTTATGGAAAGAGTGAATGGCTCTGTGAAGAAATGCAGATTGCGATCTTTGCCGTTGGAAACATGGTAGAAGAAGCTGTGAAGGTACATGAGATCCTTCATGAGAGAGGCTATGACTGTTCGCTGATTAATGTCCGTTTTGTAAAACCGCTGGATCAGGAAACACTTCTGAAAGCAGCAAAGGAGCATTTGTTGATCGTCACCATGGAGGAAAACGTTTTGCGTGGTGGTTTCGGTTATGCAGCAGCAGCTTTCTTAAGTGCGTCAAATGTGAATACAAAAGTACTTCATTTCGGCATTGACGATCAGTTCGTACAGCATGGAACGGTTTCCCAGTTACATGAGCGGATCGGTCTGGATGCACAGAGCATGGCAGAGAAAATTATTGAGACATACAAAACCATTTAGGATAAAAAATTAGGATTAAAGGATATAAAAAACGAAGATGAAAGAAAGACTGGATATATTACTGGTAAAAAGAAATCTGGCTCCTTCCAGAGAAAAGGCAAAAGCAATGATTATGGAAGGAAATGTATTTGTCAACAATCAGCGGGAAGATAAAGCAGGTTCCTCTTTTGATGAAAATGTCCCGATTGAGATTCATGGAAACACGTTAAAATACGTCAGTCGTGGCGGTCTGAAACTGGAGAAAGCCATGAATGAGTTTGATCTGACGTTAGAGGGTGACATTTGTATGGATATCGGTGCTTCCACCGGTGGTTTTACGGACTGCATGTTACAGAACGGTGCCACAAAGGTATATTCTGTGGATGTCGGATATGGACAATTTGCCTGGAAGCTGCGTCAGGATCCGCGTGTGGTCTGCATGGAGAAAACCAATATCCGTTACGTGACACCGGAGGATATCGATGATGTGCTAGATTTTGCATCGGTGGACGTTTCCTTTATCTCACTGACGAAAATTTTAGAGCCTGCAAGAAATCTCTTAAGAGACGGCGGACAGATGGTTTGTCTTATCAAACCACAGTTTGAGGCAGGACGTGAAAAAGTCGGCAAAAAAGGCGTGGTCAGAGACAAGGCAGTACATCTGGAAGTGGTAGAGCGCATTGTATCCTTTGCGCTGGAACACGGATTTTCCGTGCTGCACCTTTCCTATTCTCCGATCAAAGGACCGGAGGGAAATATTGAGTATCTGGTGCACATCCAGAAAAGCGAAACTGCGACAAAGGAGGAAAGCGTTGATCCGGTGGCAGTCGTAGAAGCTGCACATGCAGAGCTTGATAAGTAATATTATGAAAAAGTTTTTTATCATCACAAACGAACATAAAGATATGAATCTGGCAGTTACCAATGCCATTTCCGATTATATTATTGCAAAAGGTGGAACCTGCACCCATTATGTTAGCACAAAAACCGGATGGAGTGAGCGCAATCTTCGGCGTTTTGAGCAGTCCGACATAGATGCGGATTGTATCATTGTGCTTGGCGGTGACGGTACACTGGTACGGGCAGCCAGAGATATGGCAAGTATTGGGATTCCGCTGATCGGTGTCAATATGGGAACGTTAGGTTATCTGTGTGAGCTGGAGCGAAGCACGGTATTTGATGCCATTGACAAGCTGTTTAACGATCAGTATGAGTTGGAAGAACGCATGCTGATCGCGGGAAGTGATTCCAAGGATGATGCGGGTAAAACAACATTTGCCCTGAACGATATTGTGATCCATCGATGCGGCATGCCGCAGATCGTCAATCTGATCGTGTCAGTCAATGGAGAGTATCTGGCAACTTACAGCGCCGATGGTATCATTATTTCCACACCGACAGGATCTACCGGTTACAGTATGTCTGCGGGCGGTCCGATCGTCGATCCGAAAGCAGATCTGATGCTGATCACGCCGATCAATCCGCACAGTGCACTGGCAAAAAGTATCGTAGTCGGATCAGATGCGGAGATTGACGTCATTCTGGCAAAACGTCGCCAGGAGGAGGACGAGGAGGCAGAGGTCAGCTTCGATGGAGACCGCTTTGTGCATATGAAAGTCGGAGACAGTATTCATATTAAAAAAGCGCCGGAATCTGCAAAGATTCTGAAGCTGAATCAGTTAAGCTTCTTACAGATCCTGCGAAAAAAAATGCAGGAGATTCATTAAAAACGGCAAAGACTGGGTGAATATGGAAAGACAGAATATATTTGATGTAACACATAGGGATTAGGTATGTGAGACATGCTATGGAGGTGCCAGAAGTGAAAGCAAAACGGCATGCAAAAATATTGGAAATTATACGGAAATATGATGTGGATACGCAGGAGGAACTCTGTGTCCGGCTTAATGAAGCAGGATACAAGGTGACACAGGCAACGGTATCCCGTGATATCCGGGAATTAAAGCTGACAAAGGTAGCAATCAAAGGAGGAAAGCAGAAATATACTTCCCTCTATGATGCGGGACAGGATCTGGAGGAAAAATACAGACGTGTCTTCAAAGACGGTGTGATTTCTCTGGATATGGCACAAAATATTCTGGTGATCAAGACGGTTTCCGGAATGGCCATGGCAGTTGCGGTTGCTTTAGATGCCATGGACTGTAATGAGATTGTCGGCAGTATTGCGGGGGATGACACCATTATGTGCGCGGTGCGTACGGTGGAGGATACAGCTGCACTGATGCAGCGGCTTCGGGGACTACAGAGAGAGTAGAAGGAGAGAAGTAGGAGTATGTTATTAAACCTGCATGTGAAAAATCTTGCACTGATCGAAGAATCAGAGGTGACCTTTGGATCGGGACTCAATATTTTATCTGGTGAGACCGGAGCCGGTAAATCCATTATTATCGGTTCCGTGAATCTGGCACTGGGTGGAAAGGTCTCCAAGTCCATGCTGCGGGAAAATGCAGAATTTGCGCTGGTGGAGCTGATTTTTTCTGTGGAGCATAAGGTACAGGAAGCGGCATTGCGTGAGCTTGAGGTATATCCAGAAGATGGCGAGATCATCATGAGCCGAAAAATCTATGCCAGCGGACGCAGCGTCTGCCGGATCAATTCAGAAACGGTTTCTCAGGCACTGATGCGAAAAGTGGCATCACTGCTCATTGATATTCACGGACAGCATGAGCATGAATCACTGCTGGCAAAGCGAAATCATATGAAGTATCTGGATGCCTATGCAAAACGGGAGCTGGAAGCACCAAAAGCAGAACTGACAAAAGAATATGAACATTATACCGAGATTCGGAAAAAACTGGAGGAAGCCTCTCTGGATGCGGAGCAGCAGGCAAGAGAGATTTCCTTTTTGCAGTATGAGATAGAAGAAATCGAAAATGCAGATCTTCGAATCGGGGAGGATGAGGAGCTGGAAGAAGATTACCGGCGGATGTCCCACGGACGAAAGATCATGGAATCGGCGGCAGAATGTCAGGAACTTTGTTCCGAAGGCAGCGATAATGCGGCAGATCAGATCGGACGTGCTGTACGTGCACTGCACGCAGTTTCTCAGTTTGACGAATCTTTTGCGGCTTTTTCAGAACAGCTGGAAGAAATTGAAAGTCTGTTCAGTGATTTTAACCGAGATCTGGCAGGATATGTGTCGGAACTGGATTTTTCCGAGGAAGCATTTCAGAGCGTGGAAGAACGTCTGAATCTTATTAATCATTTAAAGGCAAAATATGGAAAAACGATAGAACGTATTTTGCAGGAAAAGCAGACAAAAGAGGAAAAACTGGATCAATTACAGCATTATGAAGAATATCGGAGCGAATTAGAGGGAACATTAAGAAACAGCGAAGCTACATTACAGCATTGCTGTGAGACAGTAACGGATATTCGAAAAAAATATGCAAAAGAGCTGTCAGACCAGACCAGACAGGCATTGCTGGATCTGAATTTCCTGGATGTACAGTTTGAGATGGAATTTGGCAGACTGGATCATTATACCGCAAATGGATGGGATGAGACACGGTTTATGATCTCCACGAATCCGGGAGAACCATTGAAGCCTCTGGACGCCGTTGCTTCCGGTGGTGAGTTATCCCGAATCATGTTGGCATTAAAGACGGTTCTGGCAGAAAATGATGAGATCGAGACACTGATCTTTGATGAAATTGACAGTGGAATCAGTGGCAGAACGGCACAGATGGTAGCGGAGAAGATCAAGCTTACCGGAAAGAATCATCAGATCATCTGTATTACCCATTTACCACAGATCGCTGCCATGGCAGATCATCATTTTTTAATTGAAAAAACTTCCAGTGCAGATGTTACCATTTCCAATATCCGAAGTCTGGACCGCGAGGAAAGTATTCAGGAACTTGCCCGAATGCTTGGCGGCGTGAAGATTACGGATGCGGTGTTGACCAATGCGAAAGAGATGAAAGAAATGGCAGATGCGGTAAGATAATACCTGTGTGAAATCATTTAAAATTCATATAATAAAAACAGAAAGATACCTGTAAAAGGGTATCTTTTTTTGAATGCGTGTAATAATTGCGAGAAAAAGAAAAGGTGATGGATAACATAGCAAGAAAAAATTGATTTTTAAATATTTCGGACATAAGAGAAAATTCCTTTAGAAAGATGGGGGGGTGACATGCAGATGCTAAAAAAATATCAAAAATACAGAAGAAAAAGCTTCCTGTTTTTCTGTGTGATACTGATCTGTTCGGCATATTTGTGGCTGGTGGATGCCATTCCGGATACCATATCCATTTTACAGGGGGAAGAAGTGGCGCTGGCAGAAGGTTTGCCGGTGACAACGAAGCTTGAAACTACGGACGGTACGATAACTTCTTCCGGAAACATAAACGGCAGCAGTTATGAGGTTTCCTGCCGATTATTCGGGATTATTCCGGTAAAGTGCGTGACGGTGCACATTGTAAAAGAAACACAGGTGATTCCCTGTGGGACACCGTTTGGAATTTATATCCACACGGATGGTGTTCTGGTGGTGGATATCAGCGATATTGTGCAAAATGGCATAACAGTGGAAAGTCCGGCGGCGCATATTTTGAAATCGGGTGATTACATTACGGCAGTGAATGGAACGACGGTATCGGAGAAAGAAGAATTGCAGCAGGCGGTAGCAGAAAGTGGTGGGGAAGTCTTGTGCCTTTCTGTAATGCGGGATGGCGAATCACTGGAGTGTGAACTGCGTCCGGCATTAAATGATACGGGAAATTATCAGCTTGGTATCTGGGTGAGGGATGATCTGGCAGGAATCGGGACGCTGACTTATGTGGAGGCTGCGGGGAGATTCGGTGCATTAGGGCATGGAATCACGGATGTTGACGTGGAGCATCTGGTCAGTATGCAGTCAGCTACTGCCTATCAGGCGCAGATTCTCAGTATCATTCGCGGAGAGAAAGGTTCTCCCGGAGAGCTGGTGGGACAGATTTACTATAATCATGCCAACGAGATTGGAGAAATTACAAAAAATACAAAAAATGGAATTTTCGGTCGATTAGAAGGCTTGCCGGATGTTTTGCAGGAAGCGTCTGCCATGGAGATTGGATTCAAACAAGAAATCGAAACCGGTCCGGCACAGATTCTGGTAACCTTAGAAGATACGCGCCAGCTTTATGATATCACGATCACAGACGTGGATCTGAATCCACAGGAATCCAATAAAGGCATTGCCTTTCAGGTGACGGATGATACGCTGATTGAGAAAACCGGAGGTATCATTCAGGGCATGAGCGGTGCGCCGATTTTGCAAAATGGAAAAGTGATCGGAGCAGTGACACATGTTTTTGTCGATAATCCGACGAAAGGGTATGGCATTTTTATAGAAACGATGCTGGAACAGGGGAGCAGTGAATAAGGTACGAAATAAAAAGCCATATAATAATTTATGAATAACACAAAGGTAAAAAAGAGAAAGCATAATAAAAAAGGCAGAATGAGATAGAAGAGGGGGAATGCGTGCGAAAAGTGACAAATCAGTTTCCACTCCAAAGCCTATGTATCAACTTTGGAAGTGTACTTCTGATCATCTCAGTCTGAGTTGAGACTCCCCTTTGCGGGATGACAATATGTAGTAAAATTTTTAGCTGGCAGCGATATTGCCGTTTCGTTTTCGCTCAATGTTGCGCATAACGAACAGATAGGAAACACCGGTGAACACGGCAGCAGCGATCCATGCGGCAGGATCACCAAAACATGCCAGACGGAAATTTAAAATCTTCATGGCAGCGACAGAAACCACCAGTCGTGCAAATAATTCTGCCACACCGCCCATCATCGGCAGAAAACCGTAACCGCAGCCCTGCATGGTATTGCGGAAAATGAAAATCGTGCTCAGCGGAATAAAGAACATAGAACACATGTACGCATAAGTCTGCGCCCACGGAAGCATTGTTGCCATATCCACATCACCGGAGAAAAACAGATGCAGGGATGGTTTTAACAGGGAACACATCAGTGCAGCGACTGCAACGGCATAGATCAGCGCGATCCAGAGTGCGGTTTTTACACCTGCTTTGATTCGTTTGATATCGCCGTAGCCAAAGTTTTGACCACTGTATGTCGCCATGGTCTGTCCCATGGCGATCATTCCCTGCATCAGCAGACTTTGCAGTTTTCCGGTAGCGGTAAAAGCAGCAACTGCTGTGGAACCAAACAGGTTGATGGCAGACTGCATGATCATGGTTCCGGAAGATGTGATGGCAAACTGTAATGCCATCGGAATGCCTGCTGCCAGCTGATTTTTCGTATCAATACGTGATAATTTCCACTGGTTACGCTGTGGCTTCAGATCCGGGATCTTACACCAGATGTAGATTGCACAAAGTAACGCAGAAATAGCCTGAGCTAAGTTGGTTGCCCATGCAGCACCGGACACGCCCATATGGAGCCGGATGATGAAAAACAGATCCAAAATAACATTTAAGCAGGCAGAAAATACCAGAAAAAACAGCGGTACTTTACTGTTCCCGACTGCCCGCAGATACGCAGACAGCAGGTTGTAAAAAATATTTGCCACAATGCCGGCAGTAATGATCATAATATAGGAATAAGCATCATCAAAAATATTTTCCGGCGTGTTCATAACCGTCAGCAGCAGCTTCATCAGAAACAGGCAGGAAAAAGTCAGCAGCAGCGTAAAGAATATGGATAAAAATATGCCGTTTGCAACCGCACGTTTGACACCGTTTTCGTCTTTGGCACCATATCGCTGCGAGATCAATATGGAAAAACCGGCGGTAATTCCCTGGGAAAAGCCGGTGAGCAGGAACATGATCGTTCCGGTAGAGCCAACGGCAGCCAGTGCATCGGCACCGACATAACGTCCAACAATAATAGTATCTACCATGTTGTAAAGCTGCTGAAACACATTTCCAATGATCAGCGGAATGGTAAATTTCAGGATGACCGGGAGTGGTCGTCCTTTTGTCATATCTAATTGCATGTCAAAATCTCCTTAATATAGTAAATAGTATGTCGTAAATTTCCAAATGTCTATGATATTTTTTTACAAGATATATGTTATGAAAAAATCAGTGTATTCTTGCAATCTTAAAAAATTCCGCCCCCTATTATATCGCATTTATTGAGAATTTCAATATAGAATTTGCATTGATAGGAAAAAACTTTTGTGCAAAAATGGGGATGTTTGTTATAATAAACATAACAACTGTTTTATGGAACAAAATCCGGAAATTATGATAAGGAGTGGATGGTAATATGGGAGAAAAAATTACGTTTTGCCGGGGTGGAGGCTGCACGGCAAAGCTTGGTGCGGGCATTTTAAGCCGGGTGCTGGAGCGACTGCCGAAGGGACCGGAAGATCCGAACCTTCTGATCGGATATGACAGCAAGGATGACGCGGCAGTTTATAAAGTCAGTGATGACATTGCGATTGTACAGACCCTGGATTTTTTTCCGCCGATGGTGGAAGATCCGTATACTTTTGGAAAAATTGCGGCGACAAATGCCCTCAGTGACATTTATGCCATGGGCGGCGAAGTAAAAACGGCGTTAAATATCGTCTGTTTCCCGGAACAGATGGATCTGAATATTTTAGGAGAGATCATGCGCGGCGGTTCTGAGAAAGTGATCGAAGCCGGTGGAACGCTGGCAGGAGGACATTCCATCAATGATACGGATGTGAAATACGGTCTGTCTGTAACCGGAGTGGTGCATCCGGATAAGATTTATCCGAATAACGGCGGCAATCCGGGAGATAAGCTGATCCTGACCAAAAAACTTGGTGTCGGCATCATCTGTACTGCTAATCGTGTACAGGAGGCATCCGAAGATGCAATGGCAGCGGCAATCGAATCTATGACAACCTTAAATAAATATGCGTCTCTGATCTGCCGGAAGTATGACATTCATGCCTGCACAGATGTCACAGGATTCAGCTTTTTGGGACATCTGCATGAGATGATGGATGGCAGATTAAGCTGCCGGATCGATGGAAGTGCTGTTCCGGTATTTCCGGAAGCATTAGACTATGCGGATGAATTTTTGCTGACAGCAGCGGGACAGCGGAACCGAAATCATGTTCAGGAACATGTGAAATTTGTCAATGTGCCGTTTGCCATGGAAGAAGTCTTATATGATCCGCAGACTTCCGGTGGCTTGTTGGTGTCTGTTTCCCGTGAACAGGCAGAGGCGCTGCAGCAGGAATTGCAGGAAGCAGGTCTGTCCGCGGCAATTGTCGGTGAAGTGCTTGAAAAAAGCGAGACAGAGATTACTGTGACGATGTAGGGGTATCCTGTAATAACAGAAGCTGAAAAATAATGAAAAATTGTAACTCAGAATAGAAAATATGTGAAACAAAGAAGAAAAGATAGTGTAGAATAACCTATGAAAAATGAGTCAAAGAAAAAGGCTTAAGAAAATCAGGAGGAAAATGAAATGATCAAAGTAGATGCAATGGGCGATACCTGCCCGATCCCGGTAGTAAAAACAAAAAATGCCATCAAAGAGTTAGGTGGCAGCGGAGAAGTACAGACACTGGTAGACAATGAGATCGCAGTTCAGAATCTGACCAAGATGGCAAACCAGAAAGGCTATGGTGTCAGATCTCAGAAACTGGGAGAAGGTCAGTATGAAGTTATTATGACAATTTCTGTGGACGGAGAAGCATCACAGGCAACAGAAGAAGCAGAGGAAAAAACGGTTTGCTATCCGGATGCACGAAAGAAAAATACCGTAGTTGTATTATCATCATCTACTATGGGAAACGGAGATGATGAACTGGGTGCTATTTTAATGAAGGGATTTATCTATGCATTAAGCCAGCAGGAAGAACTTCCGACTACTATTTTGATGTACAATGGCGGCGCCAAAATTTCCTGTGAGGAATCTCCGTCACTGGAAGATCTGAAATCTTTAGAAGCACAGGGCGTGGAGATCCTTACCTGTGGTACTTGCCTGAACCATTATGGTTTAACAGATAAATTGAAAGTCGGTGAAGTCACAAATATGTATGTGATCGCTGAGAAGATGACACAGGCAGATCTGATCGTAAAACCATAAAAACAGTTAGTATCGCGAAAGTAATTACTGTTCAAATGTTTCCATAACTGCTATACTGAAAACATTGTGAAATGGGAGGATTAGTTGTTATGGAAATTATGCAGATACTTTTTAAACAGATTTTCCTGATGTTCATCTATATGATGATTGGATTCACTCTTTATAAAAAGAAGATGATCACAAAGCAGGGAAGTAAGGAACTGGCAACACTGTTACTGTACGTGATTTTGCCGATGGCGATCATCAAGCCGTTTATGATAGAATTTGATTACGACAAGCTGGTTGGTCTTGGAAAATCTTTTGTGATAGCAGTCGTAGCACTGGCATTATCCATGCTGGTTGCAAAACTGATTTTTGGAAAAAAACATCCGATGGAAAACTTCTGTGCAGCGTTTTCCAATGCCGGTTTTATCGGAATTCCGCTGACACAGATGGCACTTGGAGAAGAAGCCGTTTTTTATATCGCGATCTTTGTTGCGTTATTGACTGTATTACAGTGGACGTATGGTGTTATGATCATCACCGGAGATAAAAGTGTCGTTTCTCCGAAGAAAATTGTGACAAATCCGATCGTTATTGCGGTTGTTATCGGAATTATCCTGTTTTTAATTCCGGTGCAGGTTCCACCGATCGCAACGACAGCAGTCAGCTCAATTGCAGTGCTGAACGCGCCGGTTGCCATGATCGTACTTGGTGTATATCTGGCACAGACAAAACTGACAGAGCTTTTTACCACAAAAATCGTATATGTGGCAACGGTTGTTCGTCTGGTAGTAATCCCGATGCTGACGATTGCGGTATTATCGCTGTTCCCGTCCAGTTTTCAGGATGTACGTCTGGCAATTCTGATCTCTGCATCCGCACCGATTGGAACCAATGTGGCGATTTTTGCACAGTTAAATGGTATGGATTACACCGAAGCAGTGAAGAATATTTGCTTTAGTACGTTGTTGTCGATTCTTGCAGTACCGCTGATCATTGGATTTGCAAATTTTGTATGGTTATAAAATGGGTATGATCATAGAAGTGAACATGAAATAAAAAGAAAAATAAAGAAATCCCGTCTGATTGGAAGAGTGAGCAGCTATAAAAATTTGCTCATTTCCAGAACAGACGGGATTTTTTGTACAAAGGTATTAGTTTTTGGTAAATCGTAAGCTAACAAAGATCTGTAATAATCTCTGATAAGAACATAGTGTATCTTAACTCCTGAAATACGAAATGTTATTTTATAATGTTATTGTTATTCTGTATAGCGGATAATCTTTGCCGGATTTCCAACAACAACCGCGTTGTCCGGAACATCCTTTGTCACAACAGAGCCAGCACCTACAACCACGTTATTACCGATGGTGACACCCGGAAGAACGACACAGTTTCCGCCAAACCAAACATTGTCACCGATGGTGATCGGTTTTCCATAGACATAGTTGGCAACTCTGGTCTTGGAATCCATCGGGTGGTTGACGGTATACAGACAGGTCTGTGGACCCATCAGACAGTTATCGCCGATGGTGATCGGAGCCGCATCCAGCATTACACACTGGAAATTTGCAAAAAAGTTCTTGCCGACATGGATATGAAATCCGTAGTCACAGTGGAAAGGCGGTTTGATAAAAATATCATCATCGCAGTCACCAAATAATTCTTTTAAAATAGAAAGACGAAGCTCCGATTCATCCTCTGTGGTAACATTAAAGCGGTCTGCCAGCCGACGGGCATGTTTCTTCAGTTCACCGATCTTTTCGTCACTGTTCCAGAACATTTCACCGGCTTCCATTTTTTCAAATTCTGTACGGTTATCTTTTTTCATTTCCATGATAAGACTCCTTTTTATAAATTTTGCGTTATAGTATTTAAATTGTTTTTCTGATGTAAAAAAAAACGTTGTCATGCAGAAATTTCAAATCTGTTTACGACATATTTGCGTATTCAAGTACATTCCGTAATGTGAAAAACATTAGTCTGCACGGCGTTTTCGAAGTGACTGTACCGGAATCTGAGCCAGTACGACAGCAACAAAAATCAACAGGCAGCCAAGTAATTCCCTTCCACTTAAGTGCTCATGCAGGAGTACCCAACCGCCCAGAACGGAAAATACTGATTCCAGACTCATCAGCAGAGAAGCAACCGTCGGGTTCAGACCTTTCTGACCAATGACCTGCAGGGTATAGGCAACTCCGGAGGAGAGAATACCGGTATACAAAAGTGCGATCAGTGCCGTCGGTTCTGCAAATTGTGCCAGCATCGCCGGAACATTTGCAAAGGAATGCTGCAGATCCACGAAAAATGCCGGGATCAGGGAAACAATACCTGCCACCAGAAACTGTGTGCAGGATAGTTTGATTCCATCCACCATCGGGGAAAAATGATCCACACAGAGGATATGTAAGGAAAAACCAAGTGCACAAAGCAGCAGGAGCAGATCTGGAAATTCTAACGTAAAAGAGCCATTCATACATAAAAGATACAGTCCGATCAGTGTAAGAACTGTTCCAATCCAGATATTCCATCCACATTTTTTCCCGAGAAACAGTCCGAGTAACGGTACGATAATGATATAGCAGGTGGTCAGAAAACCCGCTTTTCCGGCAGTGGAACCGTAAAACAGTGCCAGCTGCTGCAGTGTACTTGCGATACCGAGAATAAATCCACAGGAGAGTCCTCCCATCAGCAGGGCGTGGCGGTTTGCCGGTTTTGCCTCATTTGAACTTGTTGCATTTTTTTTATTCATAAGAAAAATCACCGGACATAAGACAGCGGCACCCAGCAGAAAGCGGATGCCGTTGAATGTATAAGGACCGATTGATTTTCCACCTTCGCTCTGTGCGACAAAAGCAATTCCCCAGATAAATGCTGCAAGTACCAGCAGGAGAGAATTACGTTTTTGTAATGGTTTCATAATCTCATAATCCCTTCATTTTCAGTTTTTGTCATACTTCGTATATTTTGTATGCATTACAGGATAACACTTATTCGCATACATGTTCCAGTCCCTGTGCCATGATCGTTGCGACATGATCATCGGCAAGAGAGTAGTAGATGGTTTTTCCATCCCGGCGAAATTTTACCAGTGCGGACTGCTTGAGAATCCGCAGCTGATGAGAAATCGCACTCTGTGTCATGGACAGCGAATCTGCAATGTCCTGCACACATAATTCCTGCTTGGAGAGAATTGCCAGAATGCGTATTCTGGTTGGATCTCCAAACACTTTAAACAGATCAGCAAGCTGATATAACGTTTCATCATTGCTGGAATCATCCATATTTGATATACCCATTATTTCTTCCCTCCAAATTGAAATTATTTTAACATACTGTTCTTATTCTAACGGAAAATGAAAAACAAGTCAAATTTTATTCCGTAATTTTATCCGGTAATGATCAGGATTTAATCTTGATGTAAAGTGCACGGATGGAGTTCAGTACACAGATCATAGCAACACCAGTGTCCGCGAAAACTGCCATCCACATGTTTGCATGTCCGGTCAGACCAAGGATCATAACGGCAATCTTGATAACCAGTGCAAATACAACGTTCTGGATTGCGATCCGGTTGGTTGCACGGGAGATCAGGATGGACTGTGGAATTGCTTCCGTAGATGAAGTCATAAATACGACATCTGCTGCTTCGATGGCAGCGTCAGCACCACTTCCCATTGCTGCTCCGACATCGGCACCTGCCAGAACCGGAGCATCATTGATACCATCACCGACAAACATAACGGAACCATATTTGCTGCGGATTTTTCCAAGTTCGTTTAATTTTCCTTCCGGAAGAAGTTTCGCATGTACTTCGTCAATTCCGGTAGCAGCAGCAACTGCATCTGCACCGGACTGGGAATCTCCTGTCAGCATTACGGAGTGCAGACCGAGTTTTTTCAACTGACCGATAGCGGAAACAGCATCAGATTTGATCGTATCGGAAATAACCATATATCCGGCGAATACACCGTTTACTGCCATAAATACTTCTGCACCGTAAGATGCATCGGAAAGATCCGGCATAGCAATCTGATATTTAGCCATTAATTTATGATTACCGCATAAAACAGTGCCATGACTGGTTTTTGCAACAATTCCGTGTCCTGCGATCTCAGAAAGTTTTGCAGGTTCTTCGATGTTGAGTCCTTTTTCTTTGGCAGCGGTTACAATGCTGACTGCGATCGGATGTGTGGAATAATGTTCGCATCCGGCACAGAGTGCAAGCAGTTCATCTTCAGACAGATCGCCGACAGATACGGTTTTCTGTAATTTAAAGTTACCTTCTGTGATGGTTCCTGTTTTATCCATAACAACAGCGCCAAGTTTGCTTAAGGATTCCATAGAAAGACCACCTTTGAACAGGATGCCTTTTTTGGAACCGGCGCCGATACCGGAGAAGAATGCCAGCGGTACACTTAATACCAGAGCACAAGGACAACTCATTACTAAGAAGGAAATTGCGGTGTAAATCCAGTAATTCCAGTTTCCACTTACTAGGGACGGGATTACGGCAACAAGTACAGCGGCAATAACGACGCAAGGAGTGTATACTTTTGCAAATCTGGTAATAAAACGGTCAAGTTTCGGTTTGCTTGCGGCAGCGTTCTCCATAGATTCCAGAATACGGGAAACCATAGACTCAGATAACGGTTTTTCTACACGCATTTTTAACTGACCGGAAGTATTGACACAACCGGAAGTGATCTCATCACCAGCAGATACACCAACCGGAACCGGCTCACCGGTGATCGGAGAGGTATCCAGACGGCTTTCTCCTTCAATGACGACACCGTCCAACGGGATTCTGTCACCTGGACGGATCAGCAGGATATCACCAACGTTTGCATCTTCGGCAGGAATGACAGTTGTGTCATTGCCGGATACAAGGTTTACAACTTCCGGACGCATATCAACGGCATCCATGATTTGTCCACGGCTGCGCTCAACAGCTTTATCCTCAAAAAATTCACCGATACGATAGAAGAGCATAACACCAACTGCCTCCGGGAAATCGCGGATTGCAAAAGCAGCAAGTGTTGCAACACCCATCAGGAAGTTTTCGTCAAATACCTGACCGTGGGAAATGTTTTTTGCAGCTTTTACCAGAATTTCTCCACCAAGGATTACATATGCAATCGCAAAAACAATAAAGGTAGCTAATGTGTTGTCAATAGTGTGGTTTAAAATAACACCGATGGCAAAAAGAATCGCACCTGAAATAATGCAGCCAAGTTCTTTTTTGTCATCGCCTTCTTCCTCATGGGAATGACTTTCGGCAGAAGCCTGTTTTTTCGCTTTTTCCAGTTCATCACGGGCAACAACTTTTACTTCTGATTCAATAGAAGCGCAGATTTTCTGAACTTCCGGTAAAAAATTGTCCGGATCTTTTGCTGAAAGACGTAACTGTTTGGTTGTATAAGTAATGGTAGCAGCAGTTACACCCGGAAGATTGTTAATTTTTTCCTCCATTTTAGCGGCACAGTGCGCGCAGCCAAGATTCTGCAGGATGTAGATTTTGCTGTTTCCGGTATGAACACGCTCCACATGATGTACTTCTTCATGGTGGTGATGGTGATCATGGTCATGACAGCCGCAATCGCAGTCATCATCGTCATCGTCACAGCAGTCACAGTCACAATGATCGTCATCGTGATGGTGGTGATGATGGTGTTCATGGTGATGATGATGGTGCTCATGCTCCTCATGCTCATGATGATGTTCGTGTTCTTCATGATCGTGTTCGTGTTCGCAGCAACCGCAATCACAGTCATCCTCATGCTCATGAACAGATGCAGTATTTTCGAGTTCATTCATATCGTCATGTAATGTATCTTTCATAAGAACCTCCCTAAATTATTGTTGAACATGTGATTATTTATTCATATGAGTATTAAATCATATGAACTACTACTTGTCAATAGTGAAATGGATTTATACAATGTAAAAATTGCAAAGAAATTATTCCTATAGTAACATATATAATTATATTATAGATGATTTGGAATCTGTCTTGTATTGACAATTCTCGACAAAAAAATGTCGTATCTAATCTTTATAATGTATTTGTTCGCAAAAAATATCATTAGGAGGTAAGTATGGAAAAGCTAAATGTCGGAATTGCAGATGATAATGAACTGATTGTAAGTCTGCTGTCAGATATTGTGGCACAGGATGAAGAATTGCGAGTGGTTGGAACTGCGCGGAATGGAGAAGAAGCATATCAGATGATAAAAACAAAACAGCCGGATGTGGTATTATTGGATATCATTATGCCAGAAATGGACGGGCTTGCTGTTATGGACAAGATCAAAAGAGATAAAACCATCAAAAAGAGCCCTGAGTTTATCATGATAAGCGCGATCGGAAAAGAGGGTATCACAGAAGATGCGTTTCAGATGGGAGCATCTTACTACATAATGAAACCTTTCGCGAAAGATGTGGTCGTAAACAGAATAAAAATGATCAAACATCGTGAGAAGCGGAAAAGTTTTCAGATACGAAAAGCAGTTCCTTATGAAAGTCAGGAACAACTGATGAAACGAAATCTGGAAAGCCTGGTTACGGATATGATTCATGAGATCGGCATTCCAGCACATATAAAAGGATATCAGTATTTACGCGACGCGATCATTATGTCTGTAAATGATATCGAAATGTTAAATTCCATTACAAAGATTTTGTATCCAACAATCGCTAAGAAATATCAGACCACAGCCAGCAGAGTGGAGCGTGCGATTCGACACGCCATTGAAGTGTCCTGGAGCCGTGGAAAAATGGATACCATTGATGCGCTGTTTGGATATACGATCAACAATGGCAAAGGAAAACCGACAAATTCAGAGTTTATTGCATTGATCGCTGACAAAATTCGTCTGGAAAACAGTTAAAAAGAGACGGAAACGGGAAAAACCGATAAAATTGGTTGGTGAGGTCCGGTAAGTGTGCTATAATGTTTTTAAAATATGACCTACAATGAGGATTGGGGGAACAGGATGAAAAAAATATTATTTGCATCATCAGAGGCGGTACCGTTTATCAAAACCGGCGGTCTTGCTGATGTCGTAGGATCTTTGCCAAAATATTTTCCAAAGAAAGAGTATGATGTGCGTGTCGTGGTTCCAAAATACATGTGTATGGACACGAAGTATACCGAAAAAATGAAACTTGTTACAGAATGTCAGGTTCAGTTAAACTGGCGTACACAGTATGCGGGTGTGTATGAACTGCAGGAGGACGGCGTTACTTTTTATTTTATTGATAATGAGTATTATTTTGCAGGACCTGCACCATACGGTCAGATTTATCAGGATGCGGAGAAATTCGGATATTTTTCCAAGGCAGTACTGACGATCCTGCCGGAAATCGGTTTCCAGCCGGATATTATTCATTGTCACGACTGGCAGACCGGTCTGATCCCGGTATTTTTAGAGGCACAGTTTCGACAGAATGAGTTTTACCGCTACATGCGTACAGTATACACCATTCATAATATGAAGTTTCAGGGACGCTGGTATGTGGATGCCATCCGCGATGTGACCGGACTGGACAGTTCTTACTTTACCATGGACAAGCTGGAAAGTTATGGAAATGCCAATCTGTTAAAAGGCGGTATTGTGTATTCTGATTATATTACAACCGTCAGTGAGACTTATGCCAAGGAGATTCAGTCTACCGAAGGCGGCGAGGGACTGGATGGACTGATGCGGGCAAAATCTTTTGTACTCTCTGGTATTGTAAACGGACTGGATTACAAAGTTTTTGATCCGAAGACAGATCCGGCGATCGCACAGCATTACAAAGGAAATGTTACTTCTTATAAGAAAGCAAACAAACTTGCGCTGCAAAAAGAGGTCGGTCTGGAGCAGACAAATGATAAATTTCTGATCGGAATGGTTTCACGTCTGACAGATCAGAAGGGCTTTGATCTGGTGGATTACATGATGGATGAGATCCTTGGGGACGAGCGTATCCAGATCATAGTACTTGGAACCGGAGAGCAGCGATATGAAGATATGTTCCGCTATTTTGCACAGAAATATCCGGGACGGGTTTCTGCAAATATCTGCTATTCAGAAGATTTTGCACACCGTATTTATGCAGGTTGCGATGCATTTCTGATGCCGTCACTGTTTGAACCGTGCGGACTCAGTCAGCTGATGAGCATGCGTTACGGAACAGTACCGATGGTTCGTGAAACCGGCGGTCTGAAAGATACCGTAGAGGCATATAATGAGTTTGAACATACCGGAAATGGATTCAGTTTCCATAATTATAATGCACATGAAATGCTGTATATGATCCGTTATGCCGCAAAAATCTATTTTGGTTATCCAAAAGAGTGGGAAGAAATCATCAAGCGTGGCATGGCAATGGATTATTCCTGGAGTGCTTCTGCAAGCAAGTATGCTGAAATCTATGAGGGACTTTATAAACGGAGTGAAGAAGACCGTCAGCGCGATCACAAATGGCAGCAGGAGTATGAAGAACGTGAGCAGAAACGTCTGGAGGCAGAACTTCGTGTAAAATTAATGATGGAAGCTGAACTGGCAGAGCGTGAAGCTGCACTCAAAAAAGCAGAAGAGGAAGCTGCATTAAAAGAGGCAGAGAAAGAAGCTGCACAGAAAGCTGCATCAAAAGAGGGAGAGAAAAAAGTTGCACAGAAAGCTGCTTCAAAGGAGACAGAGCAGGAAGCCACACTGAAAACTGCTGAGAAAGAAGCAGCAGAAAAGCAGACTGGCAAAAAGAAAACTTCTGCATCAAAAAAACAGTCTGCAAAGACAACAAAAACAGGAACAACATCATCTGCAAAGAAAACAACAACGCAGAAAACCAGCAAAAAGTAATTTTTGCAATATTCTGCTGTAAATGAATTTTTTACACATTCGGCGGAGTCAGGAAATGAAAGCTTATAAAAATACGCAGAAAAATATGTCATGCGTTGCATGAGGCGTATCCTGCAACAAGAATGTTAATGGATTCTTGAATTTTCCTGTTCCGCCGGATTGTGTATATTATGATTATGTGAGTTGGAAAATCCACTTACAACTATGATGTTATAAAATGGAAAGATGGATCATAGATTACATCGTTATTTCGTTCTTGCGGCGGGAGTAGTAGTAAGCATGTGTGGAGAGAATTTCATCGTCCATAAGTTGAGAATCATTCACTTCGCGCACCATATCAGACAGTTCTCCGTAGCAGTCATTCTCCAGCGTCGGAACAAGAATGACCTCATGGATACTGCTTGGGAGAATATAGAAATCAGTCTGTGATTCTTCAGAAAAATGCTTTAACAGATCTTTGTAGAGCAGACATGTAGCACCAAACAGGTTCGTTTCGTTTGTGAGTACGAACATTGGATAGGGAGATGGTCTGGACACGGTTGGATCAGGATGCGTGAGCCGTCCGGATAATTCATAAATGACATCATTCATATCATACAGTTTTTCCGGCAAAATCTTCTGAGTATTGTCTTTGGCGATCTGAAACAATTCTGTCGTTGTGATATTCCAGTTCTTTAAATGGGAATGATGGATCAGGATTGTTGCATTGCCGGTCGTAAAATCCATGGAGATCAGACAATAAAATACAATTGCCAAATCCAGAAAACGGATATGAGGAACCTTTTCCAAAAGTTCTTTGTTTCGCTCATAATGGATCAGCTTCATGGCAATTTTGTCCCGGATATTGTCAAAATCCGTGAAAAAAGACGGATCAATCTTTTGGGAAGGCTTATGTCGGTGATAATCGCTGAGCAGGGACTGATAAACATCATTAAAACTGATGCCGTGGTTATAAGAATCATAGTAATAATTCAGATAAAGTGTCGGTGAAATATTACAGTCGTTTTCCATAATCGTAAGTCCGTCAAGGACAATGCCATTATTTTTGGAAACCTGCTGGATCGAGATGCGTTTTGGATCGGGAATATCGTGCTCCAAACGCTCCATGATGACTGTCTGAAAAGTGTTATATTGCATATTAAGTTGAAAAAGAAAAGACGATCAGATGTTTACTGTGGGCTAAAGATAACACAGCTTTTTCTAAAAGGCAAGATGGCATATCTGCCAAAATACAGGGTGTCCACAGACCGTTAAAAATTCCCTAAAATGGCAGAAACTGCGTAACTACGGGAAAAAGTCGATTGGCACATTTGTACAAAAATGGGATTTTTTGAAAAATTAGAAAAAATTCGAAATGGCATGAAGTGTGACAGAAGAACAGAATTTCTCAAAAAAATTCTCAAAAAGTTTATAAAAATATGAAAAAAGGCTTGCAATGAAATTGAAAATCTAATATAATTCTTTGTGCATGCTTCGATGGCTCAGTTGGTAGAGCAACGCATTCGTAATGCGTGGGTCGAGGGTTCGAGTCCCTTTCGAAGCTTGTGAAAATCCCGGTTTTTCAACCGGGATTTTTTGTTTGATAGATTCCGGTATGAATGGTACTTGCGCGGACCTGTGTTTTTCTATATACTGAAAACAGTAAGTGATGCAGGACAGGGATTTATAAAGAGGGAGGAAGCAAAAAATGGCAGTAAAAATTAATGGAATCAATCACTGTGCGATCAGTGTTGCAGATATTGAGGAGACGATTCAGTGGTATTCAGACGTATTTGGATTTACCGTAGTCAATCGATCTGAAATTCCGGGAGCAGGAATCAAAGTAGCGCATTTACAGGGTGTAGGATTTTTGCTGGAGGTATTTGAGGCTCCTGGAGCAAATCCATTGCCGGAGGACCGCAGAGTACCGAACAGAGATCTGATGACACACGGAAACAAACATATGTCTTTTGGTGTTCCGGACGGAAGAAAAGCGAAGGAAGAACTGGAAGCGATGGGCGTGGAGATCGCTATGGTAGCGGAAGTAGATGACACCTATGGCGTGTTTATCCGTGACAATACAGGAAACCTGATCGAGATTTTTGAGGAATCCGGTGACGTGGTATTTAATCAGCATAAAAATCAGCAGTAAGGATGCGTGAAACTATGGGATCAAAAATCAGAAGAATGATTGACCGGGCAAGTGAGCTTCTGGAGCTGGCAGTCAATATTATCATTATTATTGCAGTAATCGTGGCGGTTATTTCCCTGTGGAAACCGTTTATGGAATTTGTGCAGAACCGCGAATCTGCACATGCTTTTTTGGATTTTTTAGGATATGTGTTAAACGTTCTGATCGGTATTGAGTTTTTCAAGATGCTTTGCAAACCGGATGTGGATACCGTTCTGGAAGTTGTAATGTTTGTCATTGTCCGTCATATGGTGGTACTTGAAACAAGCTCGGTGGAAAATCTGCTGACCATTGTCGGTATGGCGATTATTTTTGCAATTAAAAAATTCCTGAAAGAACCGAAAAAAGAGAAGTTGAAAACGGTTTCGGAGGATGAGTCTGAAAGAGTAAGAGGGTATAATGAACAATTACAAAACAGACAAAACTGAAATCTGTCACGATTGGCAGGAAAATTTAATAGCATTCTCAAAAGAACATGAATTCCCAGCGGAAGCGGTAGAATTACTTTCAAATTCATTAGAATTGATTATCAAAAATGAACATTTGTATCATGTGTTTACTGAATGGGAACAAAAATACTGGGAAAATCCTGATTTGGATTATGTGTTACTTCAGAAAATATCAGAAGATTTTGATGGAGAAGAAGGTATTTCGAAATATACTTTTGATTTATTATTTATGATCGGAATCAGCAGACGAACATGGGAACTTTATCAGAAGCGGGGAATCAGCAGGGAGATTTTTCATGATTCTATGGCAGATATGCACTGGAAGTTGTTGGAGTGTCATCAAATGTATGACATTTGGGGAACGTTTGTGATGCATTGGTTTCCATGGTGGTTCCAGTTAAAACGTTTTGCACTGGGAAGGCTTCAATTTGAATTGATTAAATTTGATGACGAGTATGAGAAAGATGGTCTGATATTACATAAAGACAGTCCGGTGATAAATGTGCACATTCCATCTTGTGGAAAATTGGATTACACAGAAGTTCAAAAATCCTATGAAAAAGCTGCTGAGTTTTATCGTACAGAATTTATGGAGCATCCGTTGGTGTTTGTATGTGAATCATGGTTATTGTTCCCGGCAAATAAAGAAATTTTACCGGAACAGTCCAACATTCGCAGATTTTTGTCAGATTATGACGTGTATCGTACCAGAGAAAACAATAATGATCTGTGGCGGATTTATTATGGCGCGGAGCAGAATGATTTTGAAAATCTGCCAGAGAATACCGGATTGGAGCGGGCATATAAAAAATGGCTGCTGAGTGGTCATATGGCAGGGCAATCATGGGGCGTGTATCGATATGAAAAGGAAATGTGATATATCCAAAATAGGATCTTGTGATAGCTGGTGAATTTTTCGCCAGCTTTTCCAATTTTTGTGATATTTCAGTGTGCGCGATTGTTTTATTAGTGAAAGAGATATCTCTGGAACAAACAGATAAACAGAAGTAAGTGGGGAGTGCAGATGAAAGAAATAAATGAGAATCGTGTACTGGAATGTTACCAGAAGTATAAGGACACTGTTTTCAAGCTGGCATATTCGTATTGCAAAAGCGTGACGCAGGCAGAGGATGTTTTTCAGGATGTATTTGAAAAATTTATGCAGAAAGCACCGGATTTTTCGGACGAATATCATGAAAAAGCATGGTTTATTCGGGTAACGATCAATGCATGTAAAAATGTGTTGAAGCTGAAATGGAATAAAGAGCGTGTGCAGTATGAGGATTATATGACGCCGGAAAAAGTTTCCGAAAAACCGGAATATGAACTGCTTCGTCAGGCGGTGCTGGCGCTTCCGGAAAAATACCGGTTACCGATTCACCTATATTATTATGAAGAATATTCTGTGCGGGAAATCGCAGAGATTCTTCAGAGAAAGGAATCTGCCGTACAGACACAGCTTCAGCGCGGAAGAGAGAAAATCCGCAGATCGCTGACAGAGAAAGGAGTATCCTATGAAACTGAATCATGAATCCTATGAGAAAGCATTTTCAAATATCACATTAGATGATCGTATCGGTATGGAATTATTATCAAATGCAAAGGTTAAACGATTGCGTAGAAAGAAAAAAATTACGTCACAGGTGGCAGCGGCTATCATTTGTCTGGTGTTGGCAGGAGGAGCAGGAACCGGAATCTGCTATGCACAGACAGGCACAGATCCGATTCACTTTTTTGCAATGATGTTTCAGCATGCTTCTATGGAAGCTGTTTATCAGGTCGCAGATGGTTTTGTAGAAAGTGATCAGAGCTTGACGGATGGAAATGTGCGGGTTACATTGGATTCTTATTTTTATGATAAGGAAAAAGGCATTATCATATCGAATGTGACGTTTGCTACAATCGATGGTTCTGATTTTTATACTAAGGACGAAATGGATGCTTACAGAGCAAAAGGTGAAGATACAGATGATGAAATTTTAAGATCAATGATAGTAGGAGATTTTGGTGTTGATTCTGGTTCTTCTGCCAATACAGGGAATGATGCGATTATGATAGAAAACGGTCACACGTTCCATTATTATGCGATTATTACTGATATGAATGGAAGAAAAAATGCATCCGATCAGCTGGTGATTCGTGGAAATAATAAGACAGGCGTGCTTGGTACATTTAAACTGGAGCCAACCGGAGATATCAAAGTGGTTGATCTGAATGTAGAAAAAAATACGGCATGTGATACGGTTCAGATTACTGGCGGCTATCTGAAAATTTGCTGGAACACAGATGCTACAGATGATGTGTCAACAGAATCTTTGGAACCGCTTCCATTTTCAAAGGTAGAGGTTACCATGAAAGACGGCATGATCTATCGTTATCAGAAACTAGATTCTGCATGGATGAAAGATGGGGATCATACCATGGATAAAGAAGAACAGGTCTATTACGCAGAAGAAGAGGGCGTTACAAAAATCTTTAGTGGCTCTATTGTGATGGATAATGATAATAATCAGAGCGACTGGCTGATGAGATTCCCGGATTTTATCAATGTTGATGACATTGTTTCGGTGACACTTGATGGACAGGAAATCATGAAATAAAAAACTGACAGTTAGTCCGGCACAACAGTAAAGAACAGTAAAAGACATTCAAGTCGAACGCACGTGAGACTTGGTGCGTGATTCTGGTC
>NZ_JRFU01000029.1 GCF_003122485.1 Eubacterium ramulus | reverse complement strand
GAAGGAGCTTGCACTCCTCCTGATACAAGCAAGTCCCCACCCACTGATTATTGCTTTTCGCAATTGAAGCAGGGGACTTACTTGATTCGGTTAAAAAGCTGGCATGTATTAAAATATGCATATTATTAATAAAATGTATATTTATGCATTTCTATGTATAATTTAAGCCACCCAGGTTTTTGAGTTATAATAAGTATTTCTTATTATTAAAAATCCGGATGGCTTTTTCTTTTTTAACTACATATTTGTATGTTCATATTTTTCAACATTGTTTTTGATCTGGTCAATGATCTGATGCACTTCCTGATCTTCATTTTTAAATTTACTGCTGAACATGAACACTTTTCGTGGACTGTTTTTCTTACATAACCAATAATCTCTGCCAGCCAAAACAGATCTTTCCGTTGTCACTTCAACAAAATATCCCTGTTGATAATGATATCTTGCAATTACTTCAATACCCTTTTCCATAAAATTCACCCTCTGTTGATAATTATTTTTTTATGAATTGGTTGTGTGAGTTATCAACAACAACATGCTCAAGTATAACAGAAAAAAAGTTTAAGTTAAGTATTGAAGTTTTTTTTCTTGTTGTTCTCATTGATATAGAAATAAAAGATTGGTTTTGATGTAAGTGAAAAAATTTTTTGTTTATCAACGACACCGTTGTTGATAATATTCTATTCTTTTTATTTATTTGTAAACAACATACTTATATTCTTTATATTATATCCACAAAAAATGTCGAAAAACGTTGATTTTACGGGATTCTTGAAAATAAAGTACGGACATTTACAGGCTAAATGACGGTGGCTGGTTGGAAAAGATGCGAATATACGTAGGTGAAGAAGCGGACAAATGTGGGATGCCCGGAAAATCGAAGAAAAAGCGGGCTATTGGCGAAGAAAAAGGCATAAATGGGCAAAGAAAAAGGCAGATATTGGTCCCAGATTTGTCCGTTAAAAGAAAAATTGAGCCTTATTTTTGGCCATTTTTGCTATTTTACGGACATTTATGGGCAATAATTTGTGAACTAACGGCAATTTTGAGGAGAATTGAATTGTTTTACAATTGTTTTTTGGAAAGAAACGGACAGATATGGGATCAAAAAACTGGAACTAACGGACAGATTTAGGATGCTTTTTGGTTAATTAACGGACAAATGTAGGACTTTTCGGGAGATTTTTGTGGAAGAAACGGACAAATTTGGGATCAATGAGTGGAACTAACGGCATTTTTGAGGCAAACAAATGTTTTGACGGACATTTATAGGATGTTTAGTTTTAAGAGATATCTACATATTGTGCCGTAAGTTCGGAAATAATACTTTTTTAACGGACAAATTTAGGATAGTAGTTTGGGAACTAACAGACAAATGTGGGATACCCCTTGAAGAAACGGACATTTATAGGATGTAAAAAAATAAGAATAAGACATTTGTGGGTTCGAACGGATGTTTTTAACGGACATTTGTAGGACCACATCGAAAGAAACGGACAAATATGGGATGCCAAAATACAAGATATGGACATTTCTGGGTGAAAAAATGGATATTTAGTGGACAAATGTAGGATGCTAAAAATTTTTTAGCGGACATTTATGGGATATTGTTGTGAAATAACGGACGTTTATGGGATGGATTTGAATCTTTTAACGGACATTTTTGGGTGTTGATAACTTTTTCAAAAAAGTCTGACAGTTTTTTCATTGACAAATTGAGGATTTAAAGGCATAATTAAGGAAGTAAATTAGAACGGAAAATAGTTAGTTTATCTGGTGCAGTTTTGCATCAGATCGTTTTGAGGGATACAAAAGAGAGAATATAAAAAGGAATTTTATCACTAATGGCAAAGAATGAGATAGCGAAATCGGATAAAACGATGTTCCCGGACATGTTAAAGAAAAGTAATTTTCTGATTTCCTCCGTATACAGAGCATCGCTTTTAGAGAACAAAGTGCTGGCACTGGCATTGACAAAAGTGCGTTTGAGTGATCAGGGGCGTCCGGTGGCGACACTCCGTACGAAAGAAATTAAAGAAGTTTTACATGTAACCGGAAATGCAATGGGTACATATCTGAAAGACGTTGCTACTTCTCTGGCAGGTCGAACCATGTTTATCGAATCTGCAGATGGAAGTTTTAAATGTATGAGTCTGGTCGGTGTGGTAAGTTATGAATCCGGTTCCGGTACGATGGAAATTAAGTTTGAGCCTGAGATCAAAGATTATATTTATGATCTGAAGGCTAATTTTACTATGTTAAATATTCCTATGATGTTGTCATTTCGTTCCGGATGGTCATACCGTCTGTACGAACTGCTTTCTTCGCGCGCCTATCATACGAAATATGATAAGGAAACAGGCAATGTTTTCCATATAAAATATGGTGTTTCGGAGATCAAGCTGCATCTTGGAACCGTTCAGATCAAAGACGATAAAGGCAAGATCAACCGTGATATTCAGCGTGAATTGGAGAAAAAAGAGATCGATTATGACTATATTGTCAACGAATTAGTGCATGAAAAGCTGAAATCCTTTGATAAATGGTGTGATTTCAAGCGTCGTGTTCTGGATGTTGCGGTCAATGAGATCAATGAGAAGTCTGATATTTCTGTAAAATATGATCTGATGCGAAGCGGTCGTGGCGGAAAAATCTATGGAATTGATTTTGAAGTAACGAAGAAAGATATGACGGTGGAACCGACACTGGAAGAAGAAGTTCCGACACCAGCAGATGCAGAACTGGATGATCTGATTGATAAAGTCATGGATATTATTGATGAAAAGATCAAGATTTCTCAGGCGAAAGCATTATTAAAAGTAGCAAATTATGATATTAATAAGATTGAATATGCGTATGAACTGGCATGTAAGCAGGAAAATATCAAAAATCTGATCGGCTGGCTGACTGCTGCGATTCAGAATGGATATGAAGATGCGCCGATTCATAAAGTAAAGGGATATTCTCAGGAACAGACAGAAGAATTCGATGAATATATGGAACAGATGCGTCTGGAACATTATGCAAAGGTAGATTCTACGAAATAATTTTATGGATTTTGTAAAAAATAATGGTGTAAATAAAGTCAATAATAAGAAAATGTGATGTATAGAAATGTACATCACATTTTTTTGTACAAAAATTGGGTCCCATAAATGTCCGTAAGTTCGCTCATAGATGGCGTGAGTAAAAAATATAGCCTATAAATGTCCGCAAGTTTGCCTATATATGTCGTACATAAAAAATAGATCCCATAAATGTCTGTTAGTTTACCCATAGATGGCGGGGATAAATATAGCCTATAAATGTCCGTTAGTTTGCCTATAGACGGCGTGCATGAAAAACATAGCCTATAAATGTCCGCTAGTTTGCCTATATATGTCGTGCATAAAGAATATAACCTATAAATGTCCGTTAGTTTACCCATGGGTGGCGTTTATAAAATATAGCCTATAAATGTCCGCTAGTTCGCCTATAGAGTGCGTGTATAAAGAAATAGCCCATAAATGTCCGTTAGTTTACCTATAGGTGGCGTGTATAAGGATATAGCCCATAAATGTCTGCTAGTTTTCCTATAAATGTCTTGCATAAATATACATCCCATAAATGTCCGTTAAAAAAGACAGAAGAATGAAATCTTCTGCCTTTTTATGAGCTTAATCCTGTAGCAATGCAAGTAATTCTTCTCTGGAAAATGCTGGATTTTTAGTTGTCTCTCCACCAAGAATCTGATCTGCCAGCTGTGCTTTCTTTTCCTGCAGTCTCAGAATTTTTTCTTCAATGGTATTCTGTGCGATCAGGCGGTACACAAGAACTTTATTTTTCTGACCAATACGATGTGCACGGTCGGTTGCCTGGTTCTGTACCGCGGTGTTCCACCATGGATCGTAATGGATCACGATATCTGCTGCTGTCAGGTTTAGTCCGGTTCCGCCGGCTTTCAGGGAGATTAGAAATACCGGTGTTTCATCCTGATTGAAGGCGGTTACAAGCTGCATACGCTCCTGTTTTGGCGTGGAGCCTTTCAGTACATAGTATGGAATATTTTCCTGTTTTAAACGCTCTGCAATGCCATCCAGCATGGTAGTGAACTGGGAAAATATCAGTATTTTATGTCCGCCGGAGATTGCATTCTGAACAAGTTCCAGACACAGATCCAGTTTGGCAGAACCTGCCTGATAATTTTCATATAATAGTGCCGGATCACAGCAAAGCTGCCGCAGTTTGGTCAGTTCCGCAAGAATTTCAATTTTGGACTGATTAAATTCTTCCTGAGACTGTTTGGATAACAATACCTCCAAACGCTGGACATGTGCCCGGTAAAGGTCTTCCTGCTCTCCTGTTAACGGCGTAAACATGTTTTTCTCCAGTTTTTCAGGAAGATCTTTTAATACATCCTTTTTCAGACGGCGCAGTACAAACGGTGCAATCAGTTTCTGCAAACGTTCCAGTGCAGCGGGATTGCCGATTTGAACGATCGGGATTTCAAAGGTGACATGGAACCGCTTGTAGGAATAAAGGTATCCGGGCATCAGGTAGTCAAAAATACTCCATAATTCGCCCAGATGATTTTCTACCGGTGTACCGGTCAGGGCAATGCGAAAATCGGAAGCAATCTGTTTGACCGCTTTTGCTGCTTTCGTGGTGGCATTTTTGATAAACTGTGCTTCATCAATGATCTGGTAGGCGAAGGTCAGCTGCTGATACAGTTCAATATCCCGGCGGAGCAGATCATAGGATGTGATGAAAATGGCACCTTTCTGGTGGTGTTCAAGCACGGATTTTCGTTCTTCTACGTTTCCGGCTACGGTATAAACGGTCAGTTCCGGTGCAAAATGGTGGATTTCCCGTTCCCAGTTGTATACAAGGGATGCAGGGCAGACAATCAGTGTATTTTTGTGTGTTTCCTGCCGTTCAATGTAATGGGCGTAGAGAAATACAATCACCTGAAGGGTTTTTCCAAGTCCCATATCATCAGCAAGAATTCCACCAAAACCGTTCTGGCAAAGGGTTTCCAGCCAGAGATAACCGGTTTTCTGGTATTCGCGCAATACTTTCTGGAATTTTTCCGGAACTTCAAAATCACTGTCTTCCACTGTTTTCATATTTCGGATCAGTTTGCGGAAGCTTTTTCCTTTTTGTACGGACAGAAAACTTCCCTGCCGTAGCTGTTCGTCCAGATAAGGGGCACGGAATTTTGGCAGGGTGATATCACCGGAAGCCAGTTCCTCATAAGTGAGCATCAGTCCTTCCTGTAACTGAGCCAGAGTATCCAGATCTGTGTCCTCTACAGGGAAAAATTCACCGGATTTTAAGCGGTAAAACTTCTTTTTGCGGTCGTATTTGGACAAAATGTATGCCAGTTCGTCCAGATCAATGCTGTCTGATTCAATCTGAAAATTCAGAAGATCTTCTTTCATCGTAATACCGATGGATATTTTCGGCGGCTGAATTACCCGGATTTTTTTCAAACGATCAGAGATAAAGACTTCAGCAACTTCTTCAAAGGCTCCCAGTCCTTTGGTCAGAAGTTCGAACATGCAGTTTTCATCACTGGAAGCTACTGGATTGCCGGTTCGATCATCGATGGCATTACAATAACTGGAGATGAGTGCAGCAACTTTTGCTTCTTCCCGTATATTTCGATTCCTGTCTTTTTGACGATTACTGCCGTCAAAAACATGGTAAACCTGGTCATTTCCGTAGTCTGCCACCAGATCGCAGGTGATCAGATTCTGTTGTGGAAGATCCAGATATACACGGAAAGCAGCTTCATCTGGAAGGTATTTTTCCGGAACATAGCCAATTTTCTGAATTTGATACACGGATTCCAGTTCTGGAAGAAAATCACGGGTAAATACCGGTAGATCGTCATTAGCGATAAAACAGTTTCCGTCCCAGCGAATAGTCATATTTTTCTCAAATGTATTTAGTGCGGTTGAATTTCGACGGCTGATCCGGTAGATTTTCTGATCGGAAAATACATATTGCCAGTCGTGACTGTAAATGACCGGTGGTTGTTCCAACGTCAGTTCAATTCCATCTTCTACGGATGAAATCTGCAGAGATTTCCGATAGGGTTCGTCTACCGGATACCACAGTTTGGAGGATTTTGTATAAGGTGCCAGATAGATTCCTGTGGTGCGCACAACGTCCATAAAGGAATCCAGCGTCTCATGCCGCAGAAAATATTCTCTGGAACTTGTGAAGTTATACCATGCGTCACTGTCTTCAAACTGGCGCATAAAATACTCCATGAGCGGTCGGCTTTCCGCGTCAAAAGCTTCCAGCTGATGGGTAAATCCGAATTGTTTTCCATAAGCAAACCACTGTCCGGTCTGTACGCGGTTTACCAAAGCGGCAATATCTTTGACTACATACATTTTGTTTTCGCCGATTCTCAGGGAAACACATGGATATCTTGTGTCTGTATGTAAAATTGCTTCCAGATGAATTTTGCCTGCGATGGAACCGGAGGTAAGAAGCCAGTTTTCCTGCTCTCCCATCCGACGTAAAAGCTGTGCCATTCCATAATCTGTAGAACGGGCACTGGTATTGTCCTCAGGGAGTTCAACCAGGGGAACAAATTGATTGGTTTGCTTTGGGTTATCTGGTGTAAAATCATTGTATTCAAGGGCAAGCAATGTTTTTTTCGGCTTACGGATATAGTGAAGCAATGTGGCAACACAGTGTTTGCACAGGTCATTTTTGTTCCGAAAAGAATCACAGGGACAATAATAGTCAAAATGATCTTCCTCCATATTGTCATCATAGTACATGGTCACTTCCACAGAGTAGGAACGCTCATTTTTGTCCCGAACTTCTGCGACAATATCCAGCTGAAGATCACCATATTCGGATGTGGATTTATAAGTTTCAAAGGAATATACGCCGCCGGTCAGCTCAATCAGTCGTCCCTGATAAAAAAGCTGAGGATCCAGCATCGTTTGTAAATCACGTTCTGTCCACATAGATTCAGAGCTCCTTCTTTCTTTGGTAATAAGTTTAATAACTATATTTTACATTAAAAAGATAAAAATAGATATATCAAATGAGAGATGTCTCCCACCGCTATAGGTGGGAGCAACAATGCCGGAATCATTCTTGAACCTGGTATCAAAAATATAGTTATCAGTTGTAAGAAAATAATAAATCAGATGTTATCATTATACATTAGGAATCTATGATGGCACAAGTGAAAACCGTGATAAAATCGAAAAAACGTTCGATTACATTTGCTTAAAAATAAAAACATTACAGATAAATGCCTTTCATGGCCCGGTAAGTTGCTGCCAGTGCTTCGGAAAACGGTGTGTAAGTCAGACTGAGTTCATCGGTAAGTTTGGAACCGTCTAATAATTCACTTTCTGCTTCTGTTAATGGGAAAGGAAATGGAATCCGGGCAGTCAGTGAGCGGGCAACGGTCACATTCTGTTCGGTGAAATCCACATCACTGGCGTTGTGCAGTTCATCAAGAAATGTCCGGTAGGTGAGAACTTCCGGTGCGCTTAAATTATAGGCTTCGTTATGGCTTTTTTCAGACTGGATGCAGCGAATAATTGCTTCGGCGGCATCTTTGACATAGATCATCTGAAAATGGCCGGTGCTGTCGGATGGATAATAGACAGAATGATTCTGGATGACATTCTGGATAAACCAGGATTCTCTCGGTGCGTAATTATATGGTCCGAATACAAAGGCTGGTCTGAGAATCGTATATGCAAAATGATTCTGTTCATGCACTTTCTGCAGTTCTTTTTCCAACAGCATTTTCCGATAGGTGTACAGTCCTACTTCATTCAAAGGCTGTATATGGATTATGGCAGAGTATATGAAAACATCGTTTGCATCGAGCTTCTTCGCCGTGGATATGATGTTTATGTCGGCAAGCTCTATCAAAGGGAAATCGACTTTGTTGCTCAGAGAGGCAGCGAGAATGCCGGAGCATTCTTGAATCAGGTCAGCGACAGTGTGTGGGCGAAGTATTTCGAGATGGCTTAAGGCTGAAAAAGTAAGGTATGCAGAAAAGGAGCTTTCGAATAAGCGAAGGCTCCTTCTTAAAATATATAGATTTCACAAATCCCTGTCGATATACATTCTTCTGTCATAAATGTATAAAGATTTTGCACAGTTTGTTTTTCCCAAAAAACTTATTCTGTTTTTCAACTTCTGTGATATAATGCTTTATTATAATAATTCCCATGGACAAAATGAGGTGAACCAAGTGAAAAAGAAAACACTTGTGCCTCTTATCATTTTTTTACTGGGCATATGCCTTGTTATACAAAACAGACACCCACGAAAAAGAGCAGAGACACATAACAGCACAATTAAACGTAGTCACCTATGGTGAACGAATAAAGAATGAAATTACAAATGGAATTGAGATCACAGATACCTTGAAGCAAATCTTAATAAGTGAAGATGGCGAAATCCATCAGTTTGAAACAATTGCCGGAAATCTTATGTCTGATTCTATTGAAAGTGTACAGCTTGCTCCTAATGGTGTTGTTACAGATATTTATCCGGCTAATGAAAATGAGGCAGGTAAGATTGATTTGATTCATGATAAAGACCGCGGAAAAATTTCCTGTTACGCCAGAGACAACCATACAATCATTACGCAGGGCCCCTTCAAATTAAAACAGGGAGGATATGGAATTGCAGTCCGCAATCCCGTATACCTGAAAGATAAAAACGGACATGAGTATTTCTGGGGATTTACTATTGTTATCCTGCGTGTTCCGGATATTTTTTCAGATTCAATCAGTGCACTTTCAAATTTTGGATACGAATACAAAATTTCAAAAACAGACGTTCCATGGAGTGATACTTATAAAGTGGTTTATCAATCAGATGGGCAAATAAATCATCCTGTTTCTTATACTTTTTCAATAGGCGATGAAAACTGGAAATTTGAAGTAAGTCCTAAAAGTGGATGGAGAAATGCCACACTACTGATAATCATTATCGGAATGTTTCTTACAATAACCCTTCTCTTGTCAGTTCTTACCAGAGTATGGTTAGTAGCAAAAGAACATAAGAAAAAGTTTCAGATACTGGCGAACACAGATTCTCTTACAAATATTTATAACCGCTATGGATTTGATGAATTTGCAGAAAAAATGATTCAAAAAAATCCAAAAGCACATTTTGTGGCCGCGCTCTTTGATATCGATGATTTCAAGTTTATTAATGATATCTATGGACATAATTACGGAGACAGGGCATTAAAAAATCTTGCAGACAGCATGAAGGCTTTTTTCCCATCCGATGCATTACTAGGAAGAAATGGTGGTGATGAATTCTGCATTCTTTTACCAAATTGTACCTTTAAAGAAGCAGATGTACAGCTACAGCAATTCACCAAACTTCCTAAATCATTCTCATACCATGGTAAGAAACATGCATTTTATATTTCTCTAGGATATGCAGAATATCCAACATTTGCATCCAATCGTTCACAACTCATGCGCTGCGCAGATGCCGCTCTTTATGAAATAAAGCTTCATGGTAAAAATGGATGTATGGCCTACAGGGAAGGTCTTCGGTCAGGTGCCCGCAAACAACTTGGATTCGCATTCAAGGATATCGCGGAACATCTTCCAGGTGCATTCGTCATATACAGAGCTGACAAAGAAGATGATGAACTATTTTTTGCAAATGATGAATTTCTTCATATGTCCGGATATAAAGATATAGATGAACTGTTCAGACTTACTAAGAAAAGTTTTCGCAACTTGATTCGTGAAGATGAACAGCAACAGATAGAATCAAGTATCTGGGAACAGATTGACAATGGTAATGAAAATGACTATGTTCACTTTCATCTTCGAAAAGCTGACGGAACTTATTTTGCTGTTCTTGATCATGGAAGAATTGTAGAGAGTCCGCAATACGGGAAAGTATTTTATGTATTGTTCATGGATTGGGAAGATATGCATATTCGTTACAATGATAAATTCGCAAGATAAAATATTGCAAAAAACAGAGCATATGATCTATTTTCATATAATGTTTATGTCGGCAAGCTCTATCAAAAGGAAATCGACTTTGTTGCTCAGAGAAGCAACGAGAAGTTTTATATTCAGATCAGCGACAACATTTCCGGGCAGGAAACATTTGAGAGAGAATACTTTCCTCGGCTTCAGATTCGAGATGCTTATCCGAAAATGATTATTGCTAGAACCAAACATCCCCAATATAGCTATGAAGGAATTGTAATTCACGATATAACGATTGGTTACTACAAGAATAAGCAAGGCGAAATATCTCCAGCATTCTCTTTTGAAATGATGGAGATATTTTTATTATGACGGAGATTGCAGATGAATTCAGACGAAGCATCCTACGAAAAGAGTTTTATATGGATGTACTGAACTGTGATCCGATGTCTTTTGACAAGGAATGCGAACTGACAAATGCTCATTTTCACAAAAATAGAAGAAAATTAATAATATATTTGGTGGCTACACCCCCAAGCCCCTGTAGAATAAATAACGCCAGTACTGGATATCAAAAATCCCGCACCGGCGTTATTTATTAAAATATTTTGTTTTTTAATCTTCAACACTCTCTACTGAAACTTCTTTTTTCTTCCTACTTTTACCAGAAATCATCTTGTGTCCTGTATAAATAGCCATAATCATGCAAAGCAAAGAACTTGCTGCAAAGTACTTATGGCCTTCTTTTGATCCCTTATAACCTGTATAAAAAGTTCCAAGCATTGTAATCAGTGCACCGATAGACCAATATTTATGTGATTTCATTCAGATACCTCCTGCCGTTTTTCTTAATCATATACCTTTTAAAAGATATATACAAACTGAAAGTTTCTTTTTCTTGATAAATGGGGATTAGTTTTCCTTTTTTCCAATCAGCAATAACCACCTATGGTCAAAGCATATTTGTCCATCCTTGATATAGGGATTAAAACCTGTTTTATCTCCACCATTCAAATCGTATTCTATTTTATCAATAATATCTTTTTGAATATCCTCTGGTGTACTTGTCAAATCCATCCAACTTTGTAGATTTACAGGAACAAGTGTTGTTTCTTCAAGCTGAAGCTCAAAAGCATCCTCAAACAATGCTTCAAATTCTTCTCTGCTAAGTATTCTTGTATGTGAGTTATCACGCATCGTTTCAATAGCGTCATTAGTTTCACGCAATTCTTCTGTAGTCGCTACCATATCCCAAATAACAAGTTTTCCACCTTTTTTCAAAACTCGTTGCATCTCCCGAAAAGGCTTTTCAGGCTCAACAAAATGGTGCAATGAAAGTCTTGTAATCACAAGGTCAAATGTTTCATCTTCAAAAGGTAAGCATTCCGCATTCCCCGATACAAATGATATGTTCTGAATACCTTCTTGCTTTGCCAGTTTTTTTCCCTGCTCCAACATTGCTTCTGTCAAATCCAAACAAGTAATGTCCTTAACATAAGGAGCCACTGCTCTTCCACATATACAGGTTCCAGCAGCAACCTCCAATGCATGTTCATTGCCCTTTGCCTGAATACTACGAATCAAATAATCGGTATATTCTGCCTTAGACATATGATATGAAGCAAATTTCTCTGCTTGTGTACCAAATGATTTTTTCACTTCATTATAGTTATTCATAAACTTTTACCTCGCTGTAAACTTCAAAGTTTCTGTTCCTTACAAACTTCGATTTTAATGTCTCTATTATACCATAATGATACTATTATAAAAAAGGAAAAAAGAGCTGACGGTTTATAAGTTTTATAAGCTGGGCATTCTTTTTGCGGTTCTCGTCCAGAATATGTCCATATACCTCTGTTACCATGTCTGCCTGCGCATGACCGGAATCGCCCTGTACCGCCTTTATATCACCGCCACTCAGTTTCAGCTTGTCTCTCACATTTCCGGAAAGATACTCGTCTGCTGTCTCCCAGCCGATATCCGGATTGTGTATCGTAGCCTCAAGAGTTGCAAACTGTGCCTTTGCCTCCTCGAAGTTCTTTCTCTCAATCGTGATTGTCAGGTATCTCTCCTGCTCAATCCCCTGTCTGCCCTCAATAATCTTCTCTTCAATAATGTCATTGTAGATTCTTCTGTAATTATTGAAGCCATCATTTTTCTCAGCAATTAGAACCTTGTCACGGAGTTCATCCATGTTTTTGTTCTTATTGTTGATCGTAATCTTATAATTACAGTCCAGCGAATTTAAGAACTTACAGTATCTCTCGAAAATATCAATCTGCTCATCCTCGGTTGCTGTCGTGTAATTAATGTCCTGAAAGCGGTAGCATTTGGAATACTTATTTTTGCTTACTTCAAAAATGCCGTTTTCAGCCACCGCCATAATCTCTATGGTTTCCTGAATGGATTTAGGTGTCTTATACAAAGGCTCACTCGCTTTCTTATAATGAAAGCCCGCCGGGAACTTCACCCTGTGGGCTGTGTTCCCGACCTTGCGGTCAGATACATATGAATAGTTGTGTTTATCCTGCTAACACTAATGGTATATCCATTGACTCCATAACAAAATTTGTGTATAATTTTGTTATCAAATAAGGAGGTGTTTTTATGCCAGCAATCAAATCAAGTGCTGATTTAAGGAATAATTACAATGAAATTTCTACATTTTGTCATAATTATCCTGAACCAGTTTTCATCACGAAGAATGGAAAAGGCGACCTTGCCGTTATGAGCATTGAAGCCTACGAAGAACTGACCAGCCGCTTTGAACTTTACAGCCAGATCAAGGAAGGAATGGACGATATTGCCACAGGCAACACCAGACCATTTTCCGAAGCTATGGCAGATATCAGGAGCCGCCGCAGTCGATGAGCTATCAGGTTCATATCACTTCCACCGCAGAACACGATATTATGCGTGCTGCGGATTATATCGAATTTACCCTCAAAAATCCTGATGCCGCAGATAATCTGTTAGATGCTGCGACTGAGCAGATAGGCTCACTAGCCGACCTGCCACAGAAGTTTCGTCTGGTAGATGATCCGGTACTGGCAAGCTGGGGCATTCGTTTTGTAATAATCAATAATTACCTTGCCTTTTATACGATTGATGAAGAAAAGCAAACTGTAATCATAGTCCGATTTCTCTATCAGAAAAGTAACTGGACTTCCATTCTTCGACAGGGATTTTCCCTCATTTAAGGAATCTGTTTTTATGCAGGTTCCTTTTTAGTGCATTGCTTTATAAGCAGCCACACCCGCTACCGCCAGCACAAACACGGCTGCCAGTCCCATCGCAACTGATTCCTGATAGCGGTCTATATCCTTGTTTACTTCGATTACCATTGTCTTTCCTCCCTTTCAAGGTGCAAAAAAAGCACCTTAACCTTATTGGCTAAAGTGCTTGTATTGGTTTGGTATCAAATTGTTGTGAGTCAGACAAATATGAATTACCTACAGTTTCATCATCATTAAAATGTTTTTTCAGAGCTTTCCCTGTCAGATAAATAGATACAACCATAAGAAAACATTGAATCGCCATAAGAATCAACCCTACAAATCCAATCGTATCCTTATCACTATGGTACAACGGAATATTTATCAAAGTAGATAATATAATCATTACACAACGCAACCTATTTTCTACTAATACTTAATGAAACAATTCAAATATACTAATACATGCAAGGAGAATCTGCGCAACAACTAATATTCTGTGCAAAACTGTAAAGAAACGCGACGTTAGCATTGTTGTATTATTTTGAGTACAGTATCTGGTCAGAATATTCATCGGTCCTGCAAGTGCTTCTGTATCGACATAAGCCACCCCAGCTGCCTTTGCTACCTGTCCTTTAAAGTTAGCTCTCATGGCAGCATCATTTACCTCTATAGCTCCATCCAATCCACCATCCAGAAGTATACACATGACTTCCGCTACTTTATAGCTAATAGCATACGTAAATGCTGCAATTGAAAACAGAATAAGTAATACTAAACATATATTAACAAAGATACCGCCTCTGCACCAAAATGTTTCAGGTCCGAAATCGATATTAACATCCAGAATATATGGAAGTGCTGATGTGCCTAACATTAATACTAAAAACAGAATAAGAGACAACATACTGTTCCAACCGAAAACTGCTGCCAGCTCTCCTGAATAACAAGACAGTTTAGCAACCCGAAGAGATCTCTTTTTCTTTTTATTATATTTTTCCTGTGAATATTCTTTTTGCTGTATTGCTGGTTCATCATTCCAGCTTTTCATTTTACTCATTAAACATCCTCCTAATCTGGTTAATATGAATTACTGTATTCTTAATACCGAATAACAAAACACGTTCGTTTCGTATAAGCACAGTATACCACACCTCCTGTGCCTATGCGATAACATTTACTGCTTCTTGCGGTACGATCTCATTTTCTCCACAGTAACCTCCGGATAGAAATAAGTAAGAATCGTTGCTTTCGGAACTCCGGCAGCAAGTGCTTTCTTCACCTCTTCTTTCTGCTCCGGCGTATATGACCAGTGCAGCATTCGGTTTGTGATAGTATCATCCCACTTAGGCTTTTCCCTCTCAACACTGACTTCAGATGCACGCACCGACATTGGAATCTCTGTTCCGAATACCTTTATGCTTGAAGAGTATGTATCATAAACCATCAGCGATATATCTCTTGCATAATTGGTTCTGTTATCCACCATAGTTAGTAGAATTCCTTCTATCTTAAGCTTTGGATTAAGCTGTTTCTTCACCCTGCCTATTGTCTTAATAAGCTGCTGTAATCCTTTTACCAGTAAATATGCAGCCTGCACCGGTATTAAACCTGAATCAACACATGCAAGTGCATTTATTGTCATCATTCCAAGCGATGGCATGCAGTCAATTCCATATTTACTGATGCTGTCCTGCAGCTCCTTCATCTGACTGTCAGCCTGAACTTTAAATGGATGATTTTTAAAATCGTGAAGTTTCTCAATTTCTATCTCCACAACTTTTTCATCATGGTCTCTCTGTTTCTCACTTCCTATATTCATTTTTGACCTCCTTTTCACTGGACAAAAAACGTCCAGACTAGATTTTTTGTAAATCTAATCTGAGCGTTTTATATCTCTCAGGTCTGATTTTTCAGACAAGAAAACCAGTTTTACGGATTTTGACAACCCTTTTCCTATATTACACAATACTTGAAAATACCGGGTGGAAATCATTACCTCTCATTTGTGTGGAAATTTTTAATTTTGGGTGGATGAAATAATCATTTTTTTAATAATTTTCGGTGGATTTTTCCACTCCAAAATGAAAAAAGCAGTAATGAATTTTCTTAATCATTACTACTTCAAACAACTGTTCTCAGGGGGAATCGAACCCCCAATTAGCTCTTAGGAGCTCGAGATACCACTGAAAACATATATAATTCTTAGTAAAGTTAAGTCAAGGAAATCCTAGATTTTCCTAACTATTCTGTTACTCCTTGTCAAAATAAGAAAACCTGTTTTCATCTCTGTAAAGCACCTTTCGGTGCTCGTCCGGTGCTCGTCCGGTGCTCGGAGCACCCGGAGGATATAACCATTCCGTTCCATCGAGTTCACTCAGTTGGCCACCATTACGATTCAGCTTCGTAACAATGATCACTTGGTTTTCTTATTAGATTAACTATATTATAACGTGCTGTATGTCGGATGTCGATGTTTTTTTGACCATATTTATTGTTTTATATGTTACTTCTCTATTAGTTCTGCAAACTTGAATTTTCAAATTAGTCTTTGCAAATAACCTTTGAACCTTCACCATCAATTACAATTCCCTGACGGTTGTTAATTGGGCATAGATTCAAATCCGAAAACTCAGTCATTATTTTCTCGGTAACTTTCTTAAATGGTGCTGTAAGATAATGCGGAAGAACATAGAAATCAATCAAATCAAGCCCTGCATCATCTTCTTGTGAGTAGTCCTCTGGCTTTTCATCCATTTGCTCGATATATTGGATGCTTGGAGCGCATATAATTGCGCCTGCCGACTCGCCGATCATCAATTTTCCATTTGCCAATTCCTTTTTCAGTAGCCCATCAGTTCCCGTTTTACGGAGCTGGTCCATAAGAAAGAAAGAATTTCCGCCGGTAAAATATATCACATCTGCTTCTTCAAAAACAGACTGTATCGTTGAATAAGCCTCCGTTGAAATATCAATTTCAGTTACGATTGCTCCCAACTTTTTGAATAATTTTCGAGCCGAGCCGACATAACCGGTGTAGCCTTCACGCAGTGAAGCTGTTGGAATAAATGTGACTTTCTTATTTTCAATTTCTTCCTTTATCAGACTTCCCACACTTGAAAAGTGCGAACATAAAAATAGTTTCATCAATATTCTCCTTTATAAATTCCGATTGAGATTTCACCTGTTTTAAGAAATTTAATAACTGTTATATTTTATTATTAAATTCTTCGCAACCCCTTGAAAACACTGGATTTGTCGCAGGTGAGCTTTCCCTTATTATTTCCCTTGTGTTATATCGTCCCATCAGTGTTTATGCACTCTGATAAGGGCAAATACAAGGGCAAGAAAAATCTATAAGACAGTATAACACAAAATAAAAGTGACATGGTGAACTGATTGAAATGCTTCTTAATTTTTGCTACTACTGATTGATTAAATGATAAGGAGATGGGATACGATGAGAACAATATTTGCAGAATACAATCCACAGTGCAACAGCATTGATGTATATACTAATACGGGCTATATACTCCGTATTGATTGTTGGGAAGCAGAAAAAAATTTAAGAACCACACCTGGATCTGATTGTGCTTTGACATCGCTTGCAATCGATGAGCCATTAGAATATGCAAGGTTATATCTTGATGGGAATTTACAGATGTGGGTAGATGCTGAAGATTCATTAGAGTTATGATTATTCCAATCAAAATCTACTAGAATTTATTAAAAATTAGCTTCATAATTTTAAAAGGACAGCCCTATTGCTATGAGGCTGTCCTTAAAAATACAATAGATAAACCTAGATTATTCTTGCTACTATCTGATTGTTAAATTTTCTGTATTCCATATTGCAAATCTCCCTTTTCGCAATATTTTATTAGTATGAATGCCAGAATCGCTGAAAAAACACGTGCCAATACCGTACTCCACCATATCATAATCTGTCCACCAAATAAAGGTGGTAAAACAAGCATAAATATCAGCATCAATACTGGTTCAATGAATGTAAGAATGTATGACAATCCACTTTTTTCAGTAGCATAAAATCCAGCTGTCGCTATTCTGGTAATCGCAACAAATGGTAATGACACTAAAAATATAGGTACAATTTTAGAAATCTCAATACTTACTTCATAAGAAGCTCCGAAAACCCCTCCAATATTTGCTCTGTTTACATACATGATAATTCCACCACAAACAGCAAGAATTATTGCAAAAATGTATGCCATTCTCTGAACTCCTCTCAGGCTTTCTTGATCCTTCTCACCATAAAAACGGCTCATTAAAGGTTGACTTCCATCACCTACGCCCTGCAATATGAGATATATGATACAGATAATATAGGATACACATGCATAAGTTGCAATAGCTTTTTCTCCCCCATAAGAAGCGGAGAATCGGTTTATAAACACCAATGAAATATTAGGAGTCAATGCTAGCCCAAATGGTGCAAGACCTACTCTGAATATAGCGCCACACATTTCTTTTACATTTTTTAAGGATACATACACATAAAACTTTTTATTATATAATGCGTATATGATTGCAATTGCTGCAGTCACACCCTGTCCGGCTATTGTAGCTGTGGCTGCACCTTTCATGCCCATTTCATATATCCATACAAAGATAAAATCCAGAACAATATTGGTTATGAATCCACCAACCATCGCAAACATTGACCAGAAAGAGTTTCCATAATTTCTAATGAATGGCATCATTCCAGTTCCAAGAATCTGCAATATTGCTCCAAGTGCTATAATTTTGATATAATCTGTCGCATTTGTTAATATAATTCCATCTGCTCCAAGCAATCCTAAAATTTTAGACGAAAAGGAGTAAATAATTATGGTACTGATAACACTTACTATTACAAGAAGCCACCAGCTTGTAGCAATAAATTCTTCTGCCCGTTTTCCTTTCTTTTCTGCTGCATTAATTGAGTAATAAACAGCTCCTCCCATACCAATTCCTGTTCCAAGAGCCTGAATCAAAGCCACAATCGGATATGCAATATTAATAGCCGAAAGTCCAGCATCTCCTATGGTATTGCCTACAAAATATCCATCCACTATCGCATATATTCCTGATAATGCAAATGCTATAATAGATGGAATAACATATTTAAAAAATAATGATTTATGATTCATTTTTCTTACAATCTCCTTCCTTGAAAAGTCTGATAAACAGCTCTGTATTATCATTAAGACTTTCTATATTCTCTAATCCCATTTTTTCGATTACATATATTTCTTTTGAGTGCAGTTTTTCTATGATATCTTTCGTATATTCCATTCCTGATTCTGTGAGGCATATCAGCTTATTTCTCTTGTCTGAATCATCAGATACCATATTGATGTATCCTTTTTTCTGAAAATCTTTTAGTATCGTATTTACCGTTTGCTTAGGTATATTCCATTTTTCACTTATCATTTTCTGCGTGCATCTTCCATTACTTTCATAAAATGAATACAAAGCAAAAACTCCATTTGAAGACAGTCCCTGATCCTTTGACCATTCCTCATACATTGCTGTACATTCTTTCCATAAAGCATAATATCGTTGCAACTGTATTATCATATTATTATCTTTTCTCATCTTTTTCCTCCTTAAATTAGTACGAATCCGGACTTTTGTATTATAGTCCGAGTTCGTACTAATTGTCAAGATTTATTTATATACTTTTTCTTTATATAAACAATCAATAGTCCCTTACTAAGGACAGGAAGATTATGAAATTTCCCTGTCCTCTTTTAATAATATCCTCGTTCTTCCATCCAGTCTTTCACATAACATCTGATTCCAATATAAATAATATGCGACAGTAATAGCAATACAATAAGATTTATCGGATTAGCGTTTTTAATCCATTCTCCAAAGTAAATTACAACAGCTGTACTCGTTATCGCTACCACGATACTGATGATATCCCAACAATATTTCCGGTAGATTTTTCCTACCTGATAACCAATCCCGATTATCAGCCACCCGGTTATTACGAATAAAATTGCCATGACAGTACCGGCAATCAGCCAGTACACAATCCCGGAAAGAATACTGTTAGGTATTCCACTGCTTAACTGTCCGAAAGAGTCTGCACCTGTCACAAACTCCCGAAATAAACTTCCCATTCCTTTTCCTAACGCACCGAAAAAGACGATACAGTCGTTAAGGAAAACCGGCGAAAGAATCGCAGTAAACAGTGTTGTTGTTATGCTGTACCATGCCAGTAGAAACAAGATACTTTCATAACCAATCGTCATATTTTTATATTTCTTTTCTAACTGGCTTTTACGGCTATCGCATTTTTCTTTTGCTTTCCGGTAAGCAGTACGGTCACATTTTTCACATTTCTCATAAGGCACTTTTTTCTCAACAGCTACCTCTACCGTCTTTTGGTGTGTCTGTGCATAAAGTTTTTCCTGCTCTGCTTTTTCATACTTAAATTTCCATGCCACGGCTTCTGCGTCGGCTCTTTTCCTGCTGTCTGTCTCGCTGGTCAATCGTTCCTCTGTTTGCCTTAATCTTGTCCGCAATGCTTCGATATTCTCGGCTCTGTTTTCGCTGTTCAATTTCTCGTTCAAGGTCAGCGATTCGCTTAGCTGCCTGTTTAGTTCCTGGATTGTCTGGTCTTTCTGATCCAGTTCGTCCTGCATCTGTTCGGTCATCAGCAGAAGTTCTTCCACCTGCCCGACGTTCTCTAAGTTTCTGCATTCGCTCATCGATCTCCCTCGCTTTCTCTATCTGCTGTTTAAGGTCAGCAATTCGCTGTTCTGTTTCTGCAATAAGCTGTTCTCGTTGTTCAGCTTCTGCGTTAATTCCTGCCATTGCTGATTCTCGTTTTCCAACTGTTCGATTCTGGTTTTCTGTTGCTCGATCTGTGAGAGCAGTTCTTCTGTATCTGGCAAAAGATTTAGCAGCCTGGATAATTCGCTGTTTAAGCTTTTTAAACTCTGGTTCTGCTCCTGAAAAGACAGGAGCTGCCTGTCCCGTTCCTGCAATTCCTGTACCATCTCTGCCATAAGATTCTGCTGTTCCTCGATCTGGTTTATCATTGTCTCCATCATGGGAATGACTTCCCGGCTTTCTTCTAATGTCACGCAATCGCTCCTTCCATTGTGTTAATGCACTGGATACTTTTCCAAAAGAAATCTGTATTTTATCCAGCAGTGCATTTTGTCTTTTTATGATCTGGTTTTCCTCTACTTTCCATGAAGTAGAGGATGTCTGTCCGTTTTGAAATTTCTCGTCAATTTTTCTGGCATCTGCGCCCTCATGGATCGTCGGTATCTCTAATTTTCCCTGCCTTGCATAAGAACGATGGTCAATGTGATTTTCCGTTTTCAAATGTGCATTACAGACGTTTGCCCATTCGCTCCGCCATAGCTCACAATTTTTCGGATTGTTCCACCCGGTAGCATCGGTTAATACACGTTTCCACTGTTTGCGGTTCCTTGTCCCGACTTTCTGGACTCCATTTTCATCAAGTACGGGGATTCGGATTCCATGACGGTCAGGGTTCTTTTTATCCTGCCACCAGTCCGGATGGGATTCATCCACCACAATATTTCCATTTTCATCTCTGACAAACTCCCAATCCTTGATTTCTTTGTTACCCCATGAGTGGTCTGAATTGAATGGTCGCAACGTCACCAATAAATGCACATGGGGATTACCATCTCCTTTATCGTGGATACTCCAATCCGCACACATTCCCTTATCTACAAAGGTCTTTTGAATATATTCAGTTGTATAATCAATCTGTTCCTGTCGGCTCCATTCTTTCGGAAGTGAGAACTCAAATGACCTGCCGAGTTGTGCATCTGAACTTTTTTCTATCCTCAAGACTTCATTCCATAAACGCTGCTTCTGAAAAGTAAGTTTGAATTTTTCCAGTGCAGCATTTTGGTTATCTGCCCTTTTATATCGGACAGATTTCTGGAACCGTCTGATATTTTCAGCAGGTACATTCTGCCATTCCTGTGGTGCATTTTCACACATCAGCAGGCTGGTATAAACGACTTCTTTTTTTGAAGTATAGTAGCTGATCCTGCCTGTTTCTTCATTTTTCATCACATCGCCATTGAGATAAGCAGACGCCGATATGATGGATTTTCCTTTGCTGCGTCCAACAATCTTTACTGTATAATGAAAAATCGCCATGCTCCGTTTCCCCCATTCTGCCGTATCCGGCTTTGATTTCCGGCAGGTAACGTTTTTCCTAAAAGAAAATGGTATCTGCCGGAGCACCCTCTGCGTAAGAGTGCCCTGTGCATAACAGCCTGCATGGAATGTGCCCCTCTGGCGAAGAGTGCCTCCTGCGGCATGAGCAGGTCTGGCTGAAAGCCCCGCCGACGGAACGAGCCCGGCAAGCGTAAGCGCAGACCGGTTGCCACCTGTGGCAAACTTATACGGACGACCTCTGGTTGTCCATAAGTGCGCCCTTCATAAAAAAGCAATGAAGGGAATGGAAACTCCACTCCCTCCGGCATTACACTTCCTCCGTATTTGCAACTGGCTCTTTCTGCATTGCCTTTGAGAAGAATTTCCCATTTGCTTCCTGCCTTTTTAAGAAGCCGATCAGCTTTGGGATATCATCTTCCTCAATCGCAGAACCCAGTACCGATTCCACTGCACCGCCAATCTGGCAGAGCCTGTGTGTCCGTTTTTTGGTTTCCACATCTTTCTGACGTTTCTTCAGTTCCCGTTTCTGTGCTGCATACTGTTTTGCTTTCTCAAGGCTTTCCTGTTCTTTCTTTTCCAACTGGAGCATACGCTCCTCATAACTCTTTGTTGATCTTGCCATAAATATCATCGTCCTTTCTTTTTTTCCAAACATAAGTTTCCTGTTGTCTGTCAGACGAAGTACATGGTATAATCTGCTTGCGTGTAGGTATATCATGACTCCGGTCTGATAGAACCTTTGGCGGTTTCTTCGGGAACCGCTTTTTTAAGTTGAACCGTTTCTTGTGACTGCTTTCACATTTCCCTTATCCCTCAAGTCCCTGCCCTCGTTGGCTTCCATAAAAAGTTCCAGCATATCCGTTTTGATCAGGACTTTTCTCCCAACCTTCAATACCGGAAGTTTCTTCCACTCTACCAACTTTCGCAGGGTGTTCCTGCCAATTCCCGTATAATCAGCAGCTTCCTCAATAGATAAGGCAATCTTTCTTTGCGTCATATGACCACCTCCTTTCGAATTGCATTATGCAATTTCATTTGTGCTGTCAGTATAGCGTGTTTATATTGCTTTGTCAAGCATTATGAAATTTTTCTGCTTTTCTTAAAATTGCATATTGCAATATATTTTGTTGCGTGGTATAGTAATGACATACCGAAAAAGGAGGCACATCAGCATGAAAGATAAAGAACTACGCAAGCTGATTGGCAGCAGGGCAAAACAGCGCCGTCTGGAATTAAATCTGACACAGCCTTATGTCGCAGAGAAGATGGGAGTTACCGCTTCCACAATCCTGCGTTATGAGAATGGTTCGATTGACAATACCAAAAAGATGGTACTGGAAGGTCTTTCGGAAGCACTTCATGTATCGATTGAATGGCTCAAAGGGGAAACCGATGAATATGAAACTGATATTACGGATAAGAAAGAATTGCAGATTCGTGATGCGATGGGCGACATTCTCAAACAGTTTCCTCTTGACCTCAATAAAACAGAAGACGCTTTTTCTAAAGACTTACTGCTGTTAATGTTAAAGCAATATGAACTGTTTCTGGATTCGTTTCAGTTCGCCTGTAAAAATTACAAAGGCAGTACCAAAGATGCGGACATTGCCAAAGTAATGGGATTTGAATCGAAAGATGAATATAATGAGATTATGTTTCTCAGGGAGATCACACATACTGTCAACGCATTTAATGATATGGCAGATGTTGTAAGGCTCTATTCAAAGAAACCGGAAGCGGCAGAACAAAGGCTTGCAAATCTTTTATCCGAAGTTATGTATGACGATTCTGAATCGGTATAGTAAGATAATCGGAGTTATGATACAATGAGCGCAAGCGAGTCAAGCTGTTTACAGATTTGACGAGCGGCGAATTGGCTTATGGACTTGTCCATAAGATGCCTACACGCAAGAAGCATTTCAGCAGTTCCGATTGTCTGATATCGAAAGGAGACATACGATTATGGCAAAAGGATCTGTTAGAAAAAAAGGAAAAAAATGGTACTATCGTTTCTATGTAGAAGATGCAAGCGGTAAAATGGTTCAGAAAGAATACGCCGGAACCGAAAGTAAAAGTGAGACGGAAAAGCTTCTCCGCAAGGCACTGGAAGACTACGAAGATAAGAAGTTTGTTGCAAAGGCAGATAATCTTACCGTAGGGGAACTTCTGGATATGTGGGCAGAAGAAGAACTGAAAACTGGGACACTCAGCAACGGTACAGTGGAAAATTATCTTGGTGCAATCCGATGTATCAAAAAACACCCGATTGCAGACCGCAAACTGAAAACAGTTACTGCCGAACATTTACAGGCATTTCTTGATCTGCTTACATTCGGTGGTGAGTTTCCAGACGGGAAAGTAAAAAAGGGATACAGCAAAGATTATATCCATTCTTTTTCCGCAGTGTTACAGCAGTCATTCCGTTTTGCAGTATTTCCAAAACAGTTAATCAGTTTCAATCCGATGCAGTATATTAAGCTGAAAAAGCAGGCAGAGGAAGTTGACCTCTTTTCCGATGATGAAGTGGAAGAAGGTACACAGCCGATTTCACATGAGGATTATGAACGGCTTATCCAATATCTGGAAAAGAAAAATCCACCTGCTATTCTTCCGATTCAAATTGCGTATTATGCCGGGCTCCGTATCGGGGAAACCTGTGGTCTTACATGGCAGGACATTAACCTTGAGGAACAATGCCTGACCATAAAACGCAGTATCCGCTACGACGGCATGAAACACAAAAATATTATCGGACCAACGAAACGGAAAAAAGTAAGGATTGTTGATTTTGGAGATACGCTGACTGAAATACTGAAAGCTGCCAGAAAAGAACAGCTCAAAAACCGGATGCAGTATGGCGAATTATATCACCGCAATTACTACAAAGAAGTGCATGTGAAAAACAGGGTATATTATGAATACTATCATCTTGACGGAACACAGGAAGTCCCGACAGATTACAAAGAAATCTCCTTTGTCTGCCTGCGACCAGATGGCTCTTTGGAACTGCCGAGTACACTCAGCATTGTATGCAGATCAGTGGCAAAGAAGCTGGAAGGATTTGAAGATTTCCATTTTCACCAGTTGCGTCACACTTATACCAGCAATCTGCTTTCCAATGGAGCTGCACCGAAAGATGTACAGGAACTGTTAGGACACTCTGATGTCAGTACCACAATGAATATTTACGCTCACTCAACAAGAAAAGCAAAACGGGATTCCGCAAGACTTCTTGATAAAGTAGCGAGCAATGCTTAACTAAAAATTTCCCTTATTTCCCTTGCGGATTCCGCATAAGGGCAAAAATAAGGGAAAATACATATCATTTCACTATTTAATGGGCTGAAAAGCCTGTAAAATAAGGAAAGTTCAGGAAATCTCTCCACAAATTCCGATTTGCACATCAAATCGTTTTCTTTATTCTATCATAGCATCCATTATTCCGCCATCAGTCTTTCGAATCAGGTATCCATGACAATGATCAAGAAAATATAAGAGCATCGTGTAGCTATTCTCTTATTGCCATCTAGAAAACTGTGATTCCTAAATGCGATTATTATTTATAAGTATTTCTTGAAGGTATTTTTCATCTTCAGGGCAACGTCCATCGCCCAATCGAACTGTTCAGACCACTTATCCTTATTTTAAAAATTTGCCGAATAAGATATAAGGATTCTGTTGGCTTTCTTGTCCAGTCATTAGGCTTTTCTACCACTTCAAATTTAACGGCGATATCCGAACTGCCTATTTGGTATAGTTTGATTTCTACCAAGAAGAGCGCAATATTCTCATCGGTGTGATTATTCAGCCACTCAATTGCAGAGCGATGTTCTTCTCTGGCTCTCTTGACAACCCAAATTACAATATCTGCAGATTTGCCGGAGGCATATGTAATCAATTTACCAAGGTGATCATGGTCTGTATCTTCAAGCTGATTTTCAATAATGGTTTTTCTGTCCGTTCCTGTTTCAGTTGCATAAATGTCTACATTAAAATCTCCAACGCTGGACTCAGTTTCATCAAAGGTTATCTCCAAGCCAACGGCATCCGCCAGCAACGCAAGATTGTCCTCTTCTGCAAGCCAAAGAGTAAAGTCTATTGCCTAAAAAGTTGTTTGATCAAGAGGTGAGTGCTAATTATTTGAGATTTTTTTTGCACACCTTGATTTTGCTTGGTATGCAGCCATTTTTTCTTTCCAACTGCCAAAGATGGGATTTTACTATAACCGGATTTTTTATTTCGCGCACTCCATAATAACCGCTTCACATCTGCCATATCCAAGCTGTGAACTGTTCAGACACAACGTGTAATTGCTGGCCTTTCCCCCACTTCTGCCCGGTATAAAAGTTATAATTTGTCATACGCCTTTTATCTGTATCCTCTATCAGCTTTGCTGCTTCCTGGTCACTGACATTATATAACCGGCTGATACGCTGTATGCATCATCCAGAAGCATTCCCTTGGTCTCAAGCAATTACCTGCAGTGTCTCTCCCGCTCCCTTTTTTAAACATATAATGATTTATAAAGCGTTACTTTTTTTCTCTGCACGGTCAAGATAAATATAAAATCCAACATTTAGCACGATTCCCACCATTGTCGATACTGGTGCCGCAAGACCGATCTTCGTCAGGCTTGCATTCGGCTGGATACTCATCACATAGGCAAATGGAAGACGTACCAGCAATGTCTGGATTAATCCCTGTGTCATTACCCATACCGTCTTGTTATTACCATTGAAATATCCGACCATACTGAACAGAATTGCTGTCACGATTGTTTCCAGTGCGAATCCTTTCAGATATGCATACCCTTTCTGGATAACGGCTACATCCGTTGTGAAGAACCCTGCTAGTATATCGCCTCCAAACATCACCAATAAAAATACTATACATCCCACAACCAGGCCAACACCGATTCCGGTAAACATGGATTTCTTCGCACGCTTTGCCTTGCCTGCTCCGATGTTCTGAGATACAAAGGATGCCATCGACTGCATCAGCGCACTTGGAACCAGCATCGCAAAGTTGACAATCTTACATGCAACACCGTAACCCGAAGAAGCTTCTAGGCCAAGCCGGTTCACAAATGCACAAAGTGCCAGGAAGGACATCTGTGTCAGGAACTCCTGCAGTGCAAGCGGAAGTCCGATCTTTAGGAATTTCTTACACTGACTATTCAACCCGAAATCTTTTCTGGTAATCTTAAATGGAAGTTCCTTTTTGATCAGAATAACAATAGCAAATACTACGCTGAGTGCCTGCGCTGTAACAGTTGCAATCGCCGCACCTGCTACGTCCATATGAAATCCTGCCACAAGTACTATATCTCCGATCACATTTACAATACATGCAACAAATACAAATAGCAACGGTGATTTACTGTCCCCCAGTCCACGGAAAATTGCTGATAAAAGATTGTATGCAACAATAAAGAAAATACCGCCTCCGCAGATACGCACATATACCGAGGTCAGCTCAACCGCCTCTTTCGGAGCCTGCATCAGGACTGAGATTGGATGTGCAAATCCAACCATAACGATAAATAATCCGACTGCAATCATCGTAAATACAACTGCTGATCCGCCAATGACCGATCCAATCTGCTCTGGTCTCTTTTCACCGAGATATCTCGCAATCAGTACCGTAATACCCATTGCAAACTGTGTCACTACAAAAGTTACAAGATTCAATACCTGACTTCCCGTAGAAACCGCTGAAAGCCCGGATGTAGAACCGAATCTTCCAACTACCAGAAGATCCACTGCACCGTATGCCGCCTGCAGGATCAATGCTCCCAGCACCGGTATCATAAATGCAATCAGTTTTTTAAGTATACCTCAGCCACTTTTCCCTTCGGGCAGTGCATGTAGATACTTTTTCCTTCCGCACTGGTCTCAGCAGCTTTTACAGACATCGGGATCACATTTTCAAATACCTCAATCTGACTTCCGTAGGTTGTATGTACTCTTGATGCAATGTCCCTTGCGTAATTGGTTCTGAAATCTACCATAGTCAGGAGAATGCCCTCAATCGCCAGTTTCCGATTCAATCTTTTCTTTACTGTAAGAATGGTCTTAATCAGCTGTTGAAGTCCTTTAACAGGCAGATATGCGGCCTGTACAGGTATCAGCACGGAATCGGAAGAAACCAGTGCATTGATTGTCATCATACCAAGACTTGGCATACAGTCGATCAGGATATAATCGTATCGGGATCTTATCGCATCGATATATTCTTTCATGATCATTTCTCTGCTCATAACATTTCCCATCGTTACTTCCAGTGCGGAAAGCTCAATATTTGCTGGAAGCAGATCTACATTTTCCTGATGATGTAAGATACCATCTTCCAGATTAATATCTTCTTCATTGATAACATCCATCATCATTGTTGCCAGTGTAATTCGAAGATCATCCGGTTCTTCATATCCAAGACTTGCTGTTAAACTCCCCTGCGGATCTGCATCAATCAACAGTACTTTTTTACCTTCTCTTGCCAGTCCAATACCTACATTTACGGTTGTGGTGGTCTTGCCGACTCCACCTTTCTGGTTTACTACGGATATAACTTTACACATGATTTCTTCCTCCTTTAACTTTCCCATGATTCTTTTTTCCATAATTTCAGCAGTGCCAGTATTTCCCGTTTCATCATTGCCGGTGTATAGGAATTTGGAAAATACTTGTGTAACTGCTCGTTTGTGAATGCCACTCTTGTGATCTCACCCTTTTTAACTTCACACATGATTTCTTCCATCTTTTCCAGCGATAACTGTTTTTCTTTACTCAGCTGCTTTATCCGTTGAGCCTGTGAGAGTGACGGAATCGCCTGTGCATAATCCATTGCTTTAAGCAGTTCTCTTTGTTCATTTTCTTTCAGTGCTGCTATTTCCACAGCCGGGCAAAAAGAAATAATTTCATCATCCAGCTTCTGCAACATTTCTGGTATCAGCTTTGTCAGTGAAATATAACGCTGCACTTGTTTTGGGCTATCACCACAATCCTCACTGATAATATCTATCGAACGTTTTCTTGTTTTTTTGTGGTCAACTTGGCTCTTTTTTCGACCACTTTTTCTTTTCAATACGTCATTCTTTAATTTGTAAGCAAAAGCCTTTTCACTGTAGCTGATCCGTTCTCTATGAAGATTCGAATCCACCATGCTTAAGATGGAATCATCTTCACTTAATACCCGGATGATCACCGGTACTTTACGGTATCCCAGTTTCTCTGCAGCATGTTTTCTTCTGTGACCGGATATGATTTCATAGTAGCCATCCGGTACCGGTCTGACGATCAGCGGATTTAAGATTCCATATTTCTCAATGCTTTCCTGCAGAAGAAACATTTCCTTATCATCTTTCACCTGAAACGGATGTTCCTTAAAAGGGCGGAGACGTTCAATCTCAATTTCTATGATTCTTTCTTCTTTTTCTCCTGATTGTCTGTTTGCATCAGTCATCTTGACTCCTTTCCTCCAGGATTCAGGAAATAAAAAATGCCTGCCTGGAACTTTTGTTGTAAGAAAAGTTCCAAACAGACATTGCTGTTTGACCATTAGCTGTAGCTAATAGAATTGAATACTGTTTCAGCTAATTTATGTTTGCAGGTTTGGGAGAGATTGTTTCTTTTCCCGCCTTTTCTCTGATTTACATCCCCGAATAAGGGGTGACAACGGAGCGGAACCCAAATGTTAGCTGGACTTCCTAAAACCCATGTTTGCAAACCGGCAATTTTGATTAGCTGTCAGCTAACAAAAATCGGATTGCGTTAGCTGGAAATTGATCATTTTGAATGGAATTTCGTGTCACGAACGTGATTTGAAAATAACAAAAGCGTTCGTTGTCAGCTAATCCAGCTAACATTTTCGAACGCTTTGAAGCCCGTCGCCAAGAGGATTTGAACCTCCGACCCCTCGCTTAGGAGGCGAGTGCTCTATCCAGCTGAGCTATGACGACACATGCCGCAAACCCTTGATTTTACTGGGTTTCTGGGATTTTTCCCTTCGGCCATATATAAGATTATCAACTCTTTTTTGAGTTGTCAATCTACAGATTTTTTTGAGTTGGTAACATTAGAACGTTCCCCAATTTGGTGAATGCTTTGTTGTCACCTTTGGCATTTTTCAGAATAGATTCGAACTGAAAGTTGTTTTTCATTTTTTCCCTTTGGGGAATGCCTCGGCTTTCTCTTAGGAGGCGCTTGTTATATCCATTTAACTACGAGAACATAAAAATATGATTGCTAACTTCTCTATCATAGCAGAGAACCATGTTTTCTGCAAGCATTCATCCTAAAAATGCGATCGTAATAAAAAGGCGGTTCCTATATTATGTAAAATTGTTACTTCTATTGTTATGTTATTATAAAAAAGTATTTTCCTGCACTTTATCATAATAAAAATAATAAAGCATTTCCTGTGTTTGTTTTTGTGTGGTCTGTGTATACAGGAAATGCTCTATATTTAATATAATGTATCACTGTATGAAATTAATACCCGTAATTGACATGTCCCTGTAGCCAGATTCTGCCTTTAAAACGGCGTCCTACTTCCGGTTCGCCTAGCAGATCTTTCTGGTTGATACAAATGTCAAAAATCAGGTTGTTACAGTTGAGGGTCAGAATCCAGAGCTTTTCATTGCTCAGATTGTTTTCTGCTTCATAAAAATTCAGAATTTCTCCGATCACAACATACTGATCACTTTCGATTCCGTATGGAATGAAACTGCTCTCTACAATAGAAAGAACATCTTCCTTCATAACACGTCTGGAAAGGGAGGAATACAGATCCATGTCGTTCATGGTCAGGTTTTCCATGGCACCTTTATTTCCGTCCCGTGCCTGTTTCATCAGGTTTAACCGCTGTTCAGAAGATTTTTCTTTGTTTGCCAGCATCTTACTTGTTTTCATAACTGGCAACAGAATTTTTCCGCCGGTAGAGAGACCTGCCAATACAGCGTTTTCCGGTCCACGTGTGCCATGCAGTGCATATTTTTTCTCACGCAGCACATCAGCAATATTTTCAATATAAAAAATCAGTGTGACGCCTAATTTTAATTCGTCACAGATTCCGGCAAATGCCTCTCTTCCTGCGTGGCGTTCAATTTCGATCATCTCATTTGTGGTGATCTGAGAGCCGTGCAGATAAGGATAATAATATTCCATACGAAATTCTTTGTCGTTGATGAAATTTCCACAAACCATAATGCCAATGTCGGTTCCAAAATTTTTGGAGAAACATGCAAATTCGTTTCCTGTTTCATCGGTTACAATGGTCTGTTCATCCGGACGATTCAAAATAGATTCCAGTACGGGGTACAGTTCTGCATTTTTGGTAAGATCGCGAAATCCAATAGATCTTAAAAATGTATGTATCATAGATTATTTTCCCTGTTCATAGGTGTTTTCTAATGCCATATCAAGAGCTTCTCTTTCTTCATCTGCAAGCATGATCACAGAGTTGCCGTTGATAATCTCTTTGATATAAGTGTAGCAGCCTTCTCTGCTGTGCATTGCGTTGATAATAAATCCGTCATTTTTTCGGTTTAACAGTGCAAGGGAGAAGGAAAGTTTGCCGCCCATCTCATTGAAGGCATCGTATTTTACAAGTCCGACTTTCTGGTAAGTATTGTCAAGGTGGTCAAGAACCATCTGAACTTTGCGTTTTGTATCCTCATCGGAAGCAATCAGATCATCTACCTGATTCAGACGTTTTACCAGGGTATCCTCTAAGGAAGCGGCATTTTTGCCGGACATAAATGCTTCGTAACGTTTTTTCAATTTGCGCATCTTGACTCCGTTTATGATCATGATGATGATCAGAATCAGAACAAGGGCGGCGAGACCGGCGGTGATCACATCAAGACTGATGCCGGTCAGATCTTCAATATGCAATTTTAAATAATCCAATGTTTAGTCCTCTCTTCGTTTTTGAAATTTTGAGGACAATCAGATGATATCTGTGATTCCAGCACATTCTATTTTTAGTGTATTCAGTTTCTGGCAGATTCAGGTTCTGATGTCCTGCAAAAGTTGTTGGGTTACTGAATACTCTGAATAAGTTCAACCAGACGGTTTAATTCGTCCTGTGAGTAATATTCAATTTCAATTTTTCCTTTTTGGTCGTTTTTCTGATGAATTTCTACTTTGGTTCCAAAGATACGTTTCATCTGATCGGCCAGATCTGCATAAATGGCAGATAATACAGGATCTTTTTCCTTTTTCTTTGATGTATCGTCGTCCTGAAGTAATTTTCTGACCAGTTTTTCTGTTTCACGTACACTGAGTTTTTCATCAAAAATACGAAGTGCCAGCTGATGCTGTAATTCCTGATCTTCAATGGAAATCAGGCAACGGGCATGACCGGTAGAAATCATTTCATCGATCACCATCTGCTGAACCTGTTTGGAAAGTTTGAGCAGACGCATGGAGTTGGTTACTGCTGTTCTGCTTTTGGAAACACGTTCGGCGATTTCATCCTGTTTTAAATGAAATTCTTCCATTAATCTGCGATATGCCTGTGCTTCCTCAATTGGGTTCAGATCTTCACGCTGGATATTCTCAATCAGTGAAATTTCTACGATCTGCTGATCGGTAAGTTTGCGGATAATGACAGGCACTTCCTTTAAACCTGCCAGTTTTGCTGCTCTCCAGCGACGCTCTCCTGCAATGATTTCATAATATCCGTTCTTTTCCTGAACTAACAGTGGCTGTAAAATGCCATACTGTTTAATGGATTCTGCCAGTTCTAGCAATCCGTCCTCATCAAAATGCTTTCTTGGCTGCTCCCGATTTGGTTCTACCAGGGAGATTTTTACCATACTGTCAGGTGTTTCTTTTTTGGTACTCTTCTTCTTTGTAGTTGTTGTGGTGGAAGCTGTAGCAGGTTTCTCTGCAGCTTCTGTTTTATTTACTTTGTTCACGAGTAGGGAATCCAGTCCTTTCCCGAGCCCACCTTTTTTTGCTGCCATATTGATTAATCGTCCTCTCTGTCTATTACTTCCTGCGCAAGTAAACGGTAGCTTTCGGCACCGGTTGACCGTGGATCATATACGTTGATCGGTTTTCCGTGACTTGGTGCTTCTGCCAGTCGTACATTTCGCGGAATAATGGTTTTGTAAATGGTTGTGTCCAGATTCTCTTTGACATTTTCCACAACTTGCAGAGAAAGATTTGTACGTGCATCATACATGGTAAATACGACACCTTCCATTTTTAATAATGGATTCAGTCGCTCCTGTACCAGATTGATGGTGTACATTAACTGTGTCAGACCTTCCAGCGCATAATATTCACACTGAATCGGGACCAAAACGGTTGTGGCAGTTGTCATAGCATTGACAGTAAGCATATTTAAGGAAGGAGGGCAATCGATGATAATGAAATCATAATCATCTTTTACTTTTTCAATTTCATTGTGAAGTACATATTCACGGTTCTCAATGTTTAATAATTCAATCTCTGCTCCCGCCAGATTGACATTGGATGGGATCAGATCAAGACCTTCGAACTCTGTATGTACAAGAGATTCCTGAAAACTGCATTCTCCAAGAATTAATTCATAGACTGTATTTTCACATTCGTTTTTATCGACACCTAATCCGCTGGTGGTATTTCCCTGTGGATCCATGTCAATGGTCAATACTTTTTTGCCGGCTTCTGCCAGACAAGCAGAAAGGTTGATCGTGGTGGTTGTTTTTCCAACGCCACCCTTCTGATTTGCAATTGCAATAATTCTTCCCATAAGTTTCCTCATTCCTGTTAGTTATACTCTGATTTCATCAGTATTTATGCGAAAATTCAAGTTATACGCATATGAGACTGTAGACTGTACGTAATTTTATCAGTGTAAGCTGCTATGTTTAAAAAAAATATTGCACAACTACATATCGGCATTTTTATACTGTGAAATATTACTTTTTTGAGTATAACACTTTTTAAAATGGATATCTACAAAAAAACAAAATGTTTCACGTGAAACATCTAAAAAAAGTGTGAAACATGGATAAAAATAGATTCGTATGGAAAAACTGTTTCACGTGAAACGTAAATGGAACTTAAAAATAGTAAGTTGTGATTAAAAAATGCAGATGGAAAATAGAAAGAAAAAAATTGAAAAATGAGCGGGCGACAATAAAAAAGTATAAGTTATAATGTTTCACGTGAAACATTTAAAAAGGCATTAATTTATCTCAATCGAGAAGACTCCCACTTCTGCAAGTGGTGAGTAATAACAAGTCTTTCTCAGTG